>DATGRI010000020.1 GCA_035303785.1 Sphingobacteriaceae bacterium | reverse complement strand
TCAGCCGGCTTGCGGAAAGTCTCGATTGCCTTTTGAATATCGGCCTCAGCATAGTCGCCCACCACTGTCGAAGCATCGAGCCAGTGGGCGTAACGCCCCATGTACTGCAATAGGTCCGTCAGGGAGTCGGCCGGGTCCGATTTGGCGGTCAGGTGGCGGGTATGGGCGACGACGATCAACTTTGCCTTGGCCCGGGAACAGGCAACGTTGATTAACCTAGAGGCCTCCGTTGGGAAACCTCCCTTCATCAGTCGACCTATGCGGTAGGGCGGGCCGTCCACCAGATCCAGTACGATGACATCCCGTTCACCGCCCTGGAATCGATGCACTGTTGCCACTTCCACCTGCTCCCGCGGGAGGCCGTATTCCTGCACGAGGGTCGCCATCAACTGGACCTGGAGGCGGTAAGGGGCAACCACCCCCACACTTTCCACCCCTGCTGCCAAAGCGGCCGCCGCAAGGCGCACCGATGTCACTGCACTGTAGATGTTGTATCGGGAATAGCCGTGGGGTTCCCGGGCACACCAAGGATTTACCTGGGAAGTATTGCACAGCACCAGAGGCGATCCGGGAGCGGGAAGGGCATTGATGATGGGCTGCAGCTCCCTTTCGTCTGCCATGTGCTCCAGGGGATGGCCGTCTTTGCTGTAGACCAGCGTATTCACCAGATCGCCTATGCTGGGATGCATTCGGTACTGCTTGCTGAGAAAGGCCAGACAATGGTCTTGCAGATTGACCAGCCCGTCCTCACCGACGACACCCGCTTCCTGAAAGGCATCCCTGCGCAGCCAACGGGCTGCCATAGGGTACTTCTTGGGGTCGTTGGCGTTTGCGATGGGGGCCAACTGACGAAAGTCGCCGGTAATCACTACCCTCTGCTTTGCCAGCATGGCTGCGAACCAAAGGTTTGTCAGGGGAACCATGCTGGCCTCATCCACAATTACCGTGTCGAAGGGCTTGCTGTAGAGGTCTTCCGTAAGGACCAGGCGGAACAATGTGGCGCCGATCACCCGTGCTTCTTCCAGGACTCGAAGCTCCAGTTCCTCCAGCTCCCGGTCAACCCGGGCGATGGATGCCTCCTGTTGCGCCATGTCCTGCCGCAGCCGGTCCCGCGTCTTCTCCAACTCTCCTGCCGGCGGCAGGTCGCCTAGTGTCTTCAAGCGCTGGGCTGCCTCTTCACCTTCCTTTTGCGCAGAGGCAATTTGCTGCTCCAGCTCTGTGATCCGCCGCTGCAGGTCGTCCCGGCTCTCTGCCAGTTGGTGCATCTCCTGCCGCCGGTTTTCGATTTTCCGCCGGATAGCTTCCGGGTTGCGTCGGGAAATGATCCGTTGCACGAAGCCCATATGCTCAGCTTCAGTCAATTGGGCTTCAAGTTCTTCGATGGAGTTGGCCCGGGAGGCAAGGGACGTTTCGATGCCGGCCCGCTGATGGTGGAGCTGCCCCACTGAGCGGCTGAGTCCCTGAACTCGCTCGCCGGCACGATGTACGGCCTCATAGGCAGCGATAGCCGACTCGATGCGGCGCTGCTCAGACTGCAGACGTGCCAGTTCTCTCTCCAGGTCTTGGCGGCGCCTTCGCAGTTGTGCTCCCTTTCGGTCTACCACTGCCTGCAGGGTGTTGTTTACAACTTCAGGGTCCTGAAGCTGGGGCTCCCCGATGCGGACAACGGCTCCGTCTTCAACATCCTGGGGTGGTAGATGCTGCACCACGGGTTTGATGGCGGCATCCACCGCGGCATTGGTATGGGAGGTGACCAGCACCCGTTCACCACGATCCGCCAGCAGCCGGACCAGGTTGCCCACCGTGCGGGTCTTGCCGGTCCCGGGCGGGCCCCAGATGAAAGTGATCTCCTGGCCGAGGCTCCGGGTGACCGCCTCCCGCTGTTCCTGGTTGAGTTCAGCTAAAAGGGCCGGTTCAGCAGGCCGCGAGACCGCCAGAGCCTTCGGCGAGGAACGACCGAACAGTTTGAGGGCCATCTCTGAGTTCGCCGAGATCTGGCCGTTGGCTGCTTCTTCTAGTCGGCGTTGTAATATTTCTAGGAGGAAGTACGGCTCCACGTTCAGCAAGGCCTTCGGCACGTGGGGACCTAAATCTACGTTCACAGAAATGGAAATCTCAGACCCCTCAAGGCTGATCACCATCGCGTCGTAGGTCTCGTTTCCGACAGTCAGCCTGGCAGGGGAATCGTTTGGCACGGAAAGCTCGGAACCCAGCAGAAAAGTATAGGTGAACCTTCTCCCTGTGACTCCCTTTAAACGACCGTCGTGCAGGGAATAGTTGTGGGTGCCAGCCCCTTTTTTGATAGCCGTAATCTCTTCCCCAAGAGCTTGTATTAGTTCGTTGGTGATCTCGACGAAGCTCTGGGCCAATCCCATGCTCTTGGCGCTCATGCAAGGTCCTCTCCCCAGATACCCAAGCCTGCCATTTCATTATCGGAGATACATTAATAGGAATTCATTATATAGGTAATCCCCCGATGTTCAACCGGGGTTCTAAGTCAGCGCCCCGGGGCCGATGGCCCTTTCGGCCCAGGGGTCCCAAACATGAAAAGCCAGGCGCGAGGCCGCGTAGAGAGCACCGCCCCATACCGGCGGCCTACTGGAATTTCGGATTCAAGGCATCCATCTAGGATTGCGGGGGTGAGGGTTGTCCCAGGAAGGAGGAGGGGGCCCGGAGTGATGCATCAATCCTTGGGCCTAGTTACTTCGGTTCATTTTTGAAATTCCTCATTATTTTTCACCGGCGGCGTCCGATGACTGAACCAACAGGCAGGTGATCGAGCGTGCGCCGTCCGATTAGTTTGGGTCTTATGCTCCTCCTCATCTTAGGCTTGATTGTCACCAACCCAGGCACCGCGGAGTTCAAGAGCTACACCCAGCAGGAACTCCTCCCCCAGTACAGGGACGCCGATTTCACCTTCAACCGGATGAACATGGGCTTGTTCAGCCTGCACGCCGTCTCCATGCAGACCGCCTCCATCTGCAGCGACGTCATCGTGGCCCTGGGTCTGGGCGGCTCCTTCGTGCCCATCCCCAAGGAGCCGTTTTTGATGTTCGATCCCTCCTACCCCCTGGCCCGTGACCTGAATTTCCTCACGACTTCCGTCCCATGACGCTGGCATCGGCCCGGACTGTGAGGGGAATCTCCCCCAGCTTTCGGGGCACCAACAAGACCCGCGCCGGAAGGGATACCTCCACCGCAACGGTGGGATCGGTTATGGTGCGGCCGGTGAGGGGGTGCTGCAAGGGTGCGTCGGGCTTGCCGTTAAGCACCCACACCCGGATGTCGGCCCGTTCGGCAAAGGGTGCCGTGGCCCGCTGTTGCTGCAGGTTGTCCTTGATCCACTGCCGGGCGTCCTTGTCGGCCTCGTGGGGAATGATTTCGGGGTCGCCCTCGGCCAGTTTTTCCAGATCCAAGTTTTGGGCTGCGGCCAAGGCTCCCAGGTCTGCCGCCGCCCGCATCCCGGCATGAACCCACATGATGTACGCCACATCGATGACAATGGTGGCTAAGGCCAACCATACAGGCAGCATTAGGACGGTCAGGGCCAGGGCGGCCCCCCGCTGTCCCCAAGGGACGCGGTGGGTGCCGCCCTTTCCCTGGACCTGGGGTATGGAGGGAAGGCCCGTAGGCAGTGGATGCTGCCTAGTTGACGGGCATTTCGGTTTCAAGGTCTGGAGCCTCCGGATCAGCCCACCAACCTCGCCCATGACGCCTCCTCCCTCAAGGCTCCCGGGGATCCAGCCGCTCGCTCCGGGCGCTCATCTCCACCCGGAGGGGAAAGGGATCCCCGGCAAGACGGCGCAGGAAGGGCGAGTGGAACCGGTAGTCATAGTCCACCCGCACGTTGATGATGGTCCCGTAAGAGGCCTGTTTCGGCTTGATGTCCATTTGCAGCCGATCGAGGTCCAGCCGCCCCGCCGCCGCCTGGCTCTCGATGCGCTGGAAGGCGCCGGGGGTGGCGCCCCCCTCGATGGCGGCGCGGCGGGCCCCTTCCCGGGCGGCCTGGGTCAAGACCAAGTTGGCCGACATCATGAGCCCCATGTCGATGATGAGAAAGAGCATGGCCGCCAGGAGGCCGGCTACTACAACGAATTCCACGGCGGCCACGCCCCGCTCATCAAAAAGCCTGAACCGCCTTTTAGCCGGCATTGCCGATATCGTCGATGATGCCGTTGATCTTTACGTCCAATGCTTGTCCCAGTGCTCCCAGAGTGCCGATCAAGACGATAACCACCAAGGCCAGGAGCAACGCGTATTCAGCCGTCGTCGCCCCCCGGGCGTCCCGCAGGACCAGGCCCAGCCGATAGAGCCAATACCTGCCCCACCCCATGGGCCGGGCGGGGTCGGGAGCGTTCCCGCTATCCGGGCTGGAAACCGGACTCGCTTCCCGGCTGCCTTTGTAATCAAGGAACCGAACCGACATGGATATCTCCCCTTTCCCCTATTGTCCCTTGACCGATGGGACTGCCATTACCAACCGGAACGGAACAAGGCCAGCAAGTTGGGCACCAGGGCTACGATGAACACGGCCGGCATGAAGAAGACCAGGCTGACCACCATCAGCTTCAAGGGCAGGGCGTTGAGGCGCTGCTGCATTTCCTGGCGGTCCATGGCTTGAACGAAACGGGACTGTTCCTGGAGGGCTTCCCGGTACTGGGTGCCCAAGGTTTCGGCGTCCACCAGCCCTTCCAGCACCAGGCGCACGGGCCCCGGCTCCACCCCCGTCAAGGCTCCTTGCACGGCCGCGTGCAAGGATGCGCCCACGGCCAGGGCGGAGTCGATCTGGCGCAGCAGTTGGGCCAAGGGGCCGTCGTCGGCTTGGGCGGCCAGGGCGATGCTCTGGCGAATGTTCAGGCCGCCGGCCAGGCCCAGGTTGAGATGGTCCACCAAGCCCGGCAGGGCGGAGCGAAGGGCCGCCTGCCGCTCCCGGCGCCGCCGCTCCAGCCACTGGCCCGGCACCAACCACCCCACCAAGAGGCCGGCCACGGCCCCTTGCAGGGCGGTGGTCCCGGCCGGGGCCAAGGTGAGGGCTCCGGCACCGGCCAGCCCGGCCAGGGCCAGGGCGGCCGCCAGGCGCAGACCGCGCCATTGTCCCGGCGTGAGGATGTGCTCCAGGCCCGCTTGGGCCAGCAGGACCTCCTCCTTGGCCAGGGCCGCTGGGTCGTCCCAGCCGGGCAAGGATGTCCCGCCCAGGCGCTCCAGGATGTAGGGCAGATTCGGACCCCTGCCGTGGGCCCAGGGATAGCCGCGGCGGCCGGCCACATCCCGGGCGACGTACAACAGCAGGGAGGCGATGGCGATGGCGGCGGCAGCGCTGGCGCCCAAAATCCAGACCCCGGCGCCGTCCATCATGGGGCCTCCCCCGCCCTCAGGCTCCGGCCGGAGTTCCCGGCCTTGCCCCCGGGCTCACTGACGTGCAGCAGGCGCCGCAGCACCAACAGGCCTGTCAGCCAGGATGCGGCGCCGTAAGCCAAGGCGGCCAGGCCCAAAGGATCCTTGACCAGATACGCCAAGGGCTCCCGTTGCACCAAGTACATGTAGGCCAGCAGCAGGAAGGGGGCTGCCGCCAGGATGACGGCCGAACCCCTGGCCTCGATGGTGCGGGACCGCAGTTCCCCTTGGCGGAGAAGGCGCTCCCGCACCGAGGCGGACAGCCGCCCCAGGAGGCCGGCCAGCTCGCCGCCCGTCATGCGGTGAATCTTCAGGGCAGTAGCCAAGGCTTTCACATCGGGGGTGGGGCGGCGCTGGTACCAGGTGTCCAAGGCGCCCTCCCAATCCCCGGTCTTGGCCTGCAAGGCCACGGCCTGCAGCTCTCGTCCCAAGGGACCGGGAGTGTGGGCCGCAGCGTAGGCCAAGGCCTGGGGCAGGCTGCGCCCGGCCTTGAGGGCGGCGCTGAGGGCCATGAGGGCCACCTCCATGGCCTTGTCCGCCTCCAGGCTGCCGGCCCTGCCCTCCAGGAAATCCTGCAGCCGCTGCCGCACGCCGGAAAACCCGCCTAAATTGCGCCAAGGCAGGGACTCTACCAGACTTCCGGCACCCCTCAAGGGCAAGGGTCCCGGCCGGACGCCGGACAGGGCGCGGCAGGCGGTGTACACGGTGGTGCCGGCGGCCACGGAGCAAAGGAGCAGTTCCGTCACGGTGCCTCACCCACCCCGGGGCCGCCGGCCTCCGCAACCGCAACAAAGCCTTGCTCCACGCTGTAGAAATAGCGGGTTTGCAGGCGCCGCTGGGGGCCCGAGCCCGCCATGACGGCCACCTCCATGACCTTGCGACGGCCGTCGGGAAGCCGCTCCTGGTGGATGACCAGGTCCACGGTGGCCTGGATTTGCTGCCGGACCACCGGGTGGGGCAGGTGCTCCGGCGCCATGAGGACCATGTTTTCGAAGCGGGTCAAGGCGTCGGTGCAGCTGTTGGCGTGGATGGTGCACAAGGAGCCCCGGTGGCCGGTGTTCATGGCCTGGAGCAGGTCAAAGGCCTCGGCTCCCCGCACCTCGCCGATGATGATGCGGTCGGGGCGCATGCGCAGGGCGTTGCGCACCAAATCCCGGACGGTGATCTCCCCGTAGCCTTCGGCGTTGGCGGGGCGGGCCTCCAGGCGCACCACGTGGGACTGGGCCAGGCTCAGCTCCGCCGCCTCTTCGATGGTGACGATGCGCTCGTGGTCGGGGATGAAGGCCGACAGCACGTTGAGCATGGTGGTCTTGCCCGAGGAGGTGCCGCCGCTCACCAGGATGTTGGCGCCCCGCCGGACTTCCGACGCCAGGTACCGGACCATTTCCTCGGTCAGAGATTCCAGGGCCACCAGGTCGTCGGCCGTCAGGCGCTCCACGGCAAAGCGCCTGATGGTAACCACGGGGCCGTCCAAGGCGATGGGCTGGATGATGGCGTGGAGCCGGGAGCCGTCGGCCAGGCGGGCGTCCACGTAGGGCCTGGAGGCATCCAGGCGGCGTCCCAGGGGCGCGATGATCCGCTGCACCAGCTGCATCAAGTGCTCATGGTCCCGGAAAGTGCTGCCCGTCATCTGCAGCCGCCCGCCTTTTTCGATGTAGATGCGCTCCGGGCCGTTGATCATGATTTCCGTCACGTCCGGGTCGGCCAGGAAAGGCTCCAATGGACCGTAGCCGCTTAACTCCGCCGTCAAGGTCCGGGCCAGATCCTCACGGCCCCGGGGATCGCCGATGCCCTTGCGGGCCAGATAGGCCAGGACGAAGGTGTGCAGCCGCTGGCGCTGGAGCCCGTCCCCCGAGGCCGGCTGGATCAACTCGGGGCGGCGGGTCAAAACTTCCTCCTGCACTTCGGCCAGGAGCGCCGTCAAGTCGGCGCCGGCGTGGCCGGCAGGTGTCGGCTGCGGCCTTCGGCCCTTGTCGCTCCCAATGTCTCCGCTGCTTCGGGAGGCAGCCGGCGGCATGTCCTGGACCGCCGCGGTGGCCCGCATGCGCTGCAGCAATCCACCCATGGGAAAACCCTCCTTCGCACCGGCCGGGACGGCCGGCGATGGCCCTCACGACTTCCGGGTCAAGGCAAAGCCCCTCTCCCGCAATAGGGAGCCGATGGTCTTGACCACCCAGCCGGGCCGGGTAGAGGTGTCCATTTCCCCCATCAGCCAGCCCAGCTGCCCGCCCAGGCGGCCCACAGCCCGGCTGATGGGGTGGCCCGGATCCGTCAAGACGAGAGGCCGTCCGTCGGCCACGGCCCGCTCGCAGGCTGGGCGGTCCAGGGGAACTTCCACGGTGATGGGGTGGCCCAGAAAGGATTCCACCTGATCCGGGGATACGGGGCCGTTGGACGAGACTTGGGACAGCACCAGCCACCGGCGGGCCGACGGGGCAACCTGCAGCCGGTCGAGAAACTCCAGAGCCATGGCCGTCTGGCGCAAGGATGTGGGCTCGCCGGTGGTCACCAGGACCAGATGATCGGCGGCCGTCAGGGCTTGATAGACTATCTCGTCGCCGAAGCCCGCCGGGGTGTCCACGATGGCCACCATGCCCCGGCGCCGGGCCCAATGCAGCAGGAACTCGATGTGCTGGGGGCGGACCAATTCCGCCAGTTCGGGCCGCTGGGGCCCGGCAGCCAGGAAGAAATCGAAGCCCCGGGGCTGGAAAAGGGGCAGGTCGCCCGGTCCCGGCTCCCCGCACAGATGGGGGAGCATGTCCACCAGATCGGGCCCCGTAACGTGGCCCAAATGGACGGCGGCATCGGCGGAGGTCAAATCCAGATCCACCAGCACCACCTGGCCGGGCCGGGCCTTAGCCGCCAGGGCGGCCAGGGATACAGCCAGGGTGGTCTTGCCCACGCCGCCTTTAGGTCCGAAGCAGACCACCGTCTGGGGCCCAGGCCCCGCCGGCGGGGGCGCCTTGGGGGCCGGCGGCCTTTCGGAAGGCAAGGTCATGTCATCCCGGGCACGGTTTCGCCTTTGGCCGTTGGGGTTCATCATGCCCTCCCCCACCGCCGCCACCGGCCACCCCAGTTCCGCCAGGAGGCGCCGCAGGACGACGCCCAGATCCCGCCTGAGGGCGGCGTGGGTGGGCAGGATCTCCCCCCTTTGGCGCCGGCTGTGCAGCTCCAGGTTCAAGGGGCCCACTTCCGCCCCGTGCTCGTCCTCCAGCAGCAGGATGACACCGGCCCGGGGCCGCAGCCGGCCCAAGGTGTGGAGGGCATCCACCACCTGGTCCCGGTCTTGGGGAACACTGCCCCACAGGATCAGGTCCACCCGCAGGTCGGGGCCTACGGCGAGAAAATCGGCCATGTCCCGGAAGAAGCCTAAAGTGTGGACCGCCGCCAGGGGCGGCGGCAGCAACCCGCCTACCAGGGCCTCTGCCTCATCCACCCCGATGCCCACGGCCATCAAGCGCAGGCTTTGTCCCACCGTTCCGTCGCCTCCCTTCACTCTTCCGGCTCCGAGAGGATTGGACTATCCTCACCGCCGGCAGGCGGCCCGGCTTCCGGGGGCGCCGGCACCGCCGGCTGCAGCAGATTGTCCCAGGTGACCCCCGCCCCTACAGCGGTGGCCAAGGGGGTGAAGGCCGAGCGCAAGGCCACATAAACCTGCCCGTGCTCCAAGGCGAAGGCCAGGCGCTGGGCATCAAAGGGGGTCACCGCCAGCACCAGCCCGGCGGGCAGGGAGCGGCCCCGCCCTTCATCCGCGAGGGGCAGCCCGTCTTGATCCCGCACTTCCAGCACGGGCACCGCCGCCGCCAGCAGGTCGGAGCGGGCTTGCTCTCCCCGGCCCCGGGAGCCGACAAAAATGAGATCCACCTTGTCACCGGGGCTCACGGCGCCGCCCAGCATCCGCTCCAAGGGGGCCGGCAGGAAGAAGCCCACCTGGTTCTGCTGCAGCACGATTTGCAGAGGGGAGCCACCCGTGGGGCCCCCCGCCAGGTGGGGGGCCAGCAGCATCTCGCCGGCCACAGCCGAACCTTTCAGCCATTGCCCCACCACCGCCCCCGGGTCGTTGAAGGCCAGGGGGTGGACGGAGCCCACGGGGACGGGCACCACCTTCACATCCCCCGCCTCGATCAAGCGGGGCCCTTCCAAATCCCGGGCCGCCACCACCACAGGCATGGTCTCGGCGAAACGGCTTAAGTAGTTGTAAACCAGCACCGCCGTCAGCAGGGCCATGGCCACCGCCAGAAGGAGGGCCATGTGCCGCCGCACTCCGCTCCAGCGCAAAGGCACCTGCACCACCACCGGCACCCAAATTTTTCCTGCAACGAGAGGATAACGGGCACCGGGGTGGAATGTCAATATCTGGAAATCACGCCCGGGAACGGGCGGTGGACGGGAGGGATCAATTTGAGGAAGGGGTGCCCTTTGTGCCGGGGCTGGCTGGTGCTCCTGGCGGCGGCCTTCTTGGGCCTCCAGGCGCAGGCCGCCTCAGCCCAACCCCGGGATCCGTGGTACACCGACATGGCGGGTCACTGGGCCGAGGAGTACGTGCGGGTCTTATGGGAGGAAGGGGTCACCGATGCCGGCAGCAACCCCAACAAGTCCAGCAGCCGGTACCTGCCCGATGAGAAAATGCTGCGCAATGCCTGGATGACCCTGCTGGCCGGGGTGTTCGAATTGAGCCCGCTGGTGCCCCCGTATTACAACGATGTGCGCTTCCCCCACAACATCGCCAGCGGCCGGGAAGTTTCAGGCTATATCCATGCCGGCGGCCATGCGGGCTTTTGGCCGGGGAGTGTTCTGAGGCCCCTGGAGCCCCTGGCGCGCCAGGATGCGGTGGCCGCTCTCATAAGGTCTTTGGGGCTGTCCGATTTTGCCGCTTCTTTGTCGCGGGATCAGGTGGATGAGCTTCTGGGCCGCTTTCGTGACGCCTCCCAGGTGGAGCCGGGTTTGCGGCCCTTGATTGCCACGGCCGTGCACCTGCAGATAGTGGAAGGATACCCCGACGGCACCTTGCGGCCGGACCGCCACCTGTCCCGGGCCGAGGCATCGGCCATCGTGGCCCGGTCGGCTTTGATCAGGGCTCTGGCCCAGCCCAATCCTTTCTCCCCCGACGGCGACGGGTTTGAAGACGTAACGGTCTTCGCCCTGAAGGGTTTGCGCAACCGGAACATCCGCCGGTGGTCCCTCACCGTCGTTGACGGTCAAGGCCGGCGGGTCTGGGGAACGGGTCAGAACGGCAAACTCCCTGAGTCTGTGGCCTGGATCGGCCGGCACGACGACGGCAGCGAGCTGCCGGCGGGAACTTATTACTATCAAGCCTTCCTGGAGGACGTGAAAGGCCAGGAGCACAGCAGCGTGAAGATGCCCCTGGAAATCATCTACCGGCGCTTGACCGCCTACTTGGAGCCCAGCCAGGTCCTGCCGGGGGATGCCTTCACCGTAACGGCCCTCACCACGGGCGATGCCCAGAAGGTCACCCTTGCCTGGGCCGGCGGCCAGGCGGAACTTTCCCCCGTCGGGGAGGGCCAATGGCGGGCGGGGGACACGGCGCCCCTTTACCTGCCGCCCGATGCCTATCCGGTAACGGTGACGGCCTTCTTCCCCGGCGTCACCCGGGAGGTCACCTTATGGCTCCATGTGGGCAACCCTCAGCCGCCGGACCATGGGCCGGAGCCGAACCCCGATGAGCCTGGGGACGAATCTTCGGTGGAATTGCTGCGGGTGGTGCTGACGGACTAGCCGGGCAGGGTTCTCATTCGGCCCAAAAGCATGCCGGGCGGTTCAGGGAGGGACGGGCCGCTGCCTGCCCATCCCTCCCTGCTACACTTTGACCCATCCCTTTTTCAGGGCGTACAGCACCGCCTGGGTGCGGTCGGTTACCGACAGCTTGCGGAAGATGTTGGTGACGTGGTTCTTGACGGTGCTCTCGCTGATGAACAGGCGCTGGGCGATGTCCCGGTTGCTGGCGCCGATGGCGATTTGCTCCAGCACCTCGAATTCCCGGGGCGTGAGGCCCTTGTCGTTGACGCCCGTGACGGCCCCGGGAGAGCCCCCCTGCTTGATGCCGCCCGTCGTTCCCAGGCGGCGGAGCACCTTGGCGGCCATGACGGGATTCAAGTAGCCCTCGCCCCTGGCGCAGGCCCGGATGGCCTCCACCAGCTCCGACGGGGCCACGTCCTTCAGCACGTAGCCGCTGACCCCGGCGGACATGGCCGACAGCAGGTTTTCGTCGTCGTCGTAGGCCGTCAAGATCAACACCGACACTTCGGGCTGCTGGCGGCGGATCTGCCGGGCCGCTTCGATGCCGCTCAAGACGGGCATGGCCAGGTCCATCACCACCACGTCGGGCTTCAGGGCGACCGCTTTGGTGATTGCCTCGTTGCCGTCGGCGGCCTTTCCTACTACTTCCAGATCGGGCTCTTGCGTCAGGGCTTGGCACAAACCCTTCCGGAACAGCACATGATCATCCGCTATCAACAGCCGTATGATCCGCATCGGAAAGCGTCTGCCCCCCTCCTACCAGCAAAGTCACCTCTACCAAAGTCCCTTCACCGACAGCGCTGGTGATCTTCATGGTGCCTTCCAGCAACTCGACCCGCTCCCGCATCACCGCCAAGCCGAAGTGGGGACCGGTGGGGCCCTTGGTCAAAATTTCCGGGTCCATGCCGCGGCCTTCGTCCTTGATGGCCAGGTGGATGTTATCTTCATCGGCCCACACTTTCACCGTCGCCGTGTCCACGCCGGCATGGCGCACCACATTGTTCAGGGCTTCCTGGACGACGCGGATGGCGGTGATGGTCAGGTAGGGCGGGTACTCGAAATGCTCCGGCACGTCCATTTCCAGTTCACAGCGCAGCCCGGTGCGCTGCTGCATTTCCGTGACCAGCACCTTCAGGCCGCCGGCCAGGCCCAGTTCCCGCACATCCACAGTGCGGAGATTGAAAATTATGCGGCGCACTTCATGGAGGCTCTGGCGCACGATGTCGTTGAGGCCCGCCAATTCCTCCCGGGCCCGCTCCTGGTCCCGGATCAATCCTTCTTGGGCCGTCTGCAATCGGAGGGAAACATTGGCCAGCAGCTGGGCAGGCCCGTCGTGGATATCCCGGGCCAGCCGCTGGCGTTCTTCTTCCTGGGCGCGAATGAGGGCAAAGGCCAGGGTGCGCCGGTCCAAAGGCTCCTTGCCGAAGGGCTTGAAGCACACCAGGTTTCCCTTCAGGAAGCCCAGGGCCAGGCCCACCTGGCTCACCAGGCTTTCGGCCCGCTCCAGACTCCGCTTTAGGGCCCGCCACCGGCGCTCCAGGTTGTCCCGCAGGCGCCGCAGCTGCTGTTCCCGTTCATGGGCGGCCTGGAGGCGCCACTGGATGTCGTTGGCCTGCTGGTAGGCCTCCCGCACCCGCTGGTAGCCCACTTCATGGGCCCTGCGGCTCAGAACCAGCAGGAGGCGCCGGCTCTCTCGCTCCTCCCGGTTGAGGGTCTCCACCAGTTCGATTTGCTGCCGGACTTCCACCCGGACCAGTTCCAGGCTTTCTTCCACCTCATGGAGTTCAGCCCGCAGTTCCTCGGCCAGGTCGAAGATTGCCTCGCGGGCCTGCTCCATGGCCGCGCGGGTGTTCTCGATGATGCGGTCCATGTTGCGCTCGGGATCGGTGCCGGCTACTACACTCCCCGACCGCTCATGCACGGTGATACCCCCTTCCCGGCATAGGCGCTGAGGACTATGCGGGCTAGGCCCCACGGGGTCCTTTGCTCCCAATAAATATCGGGAGCAGGCACCTTTTCCGTTAGGGGGCGGGCTCCGTGAGACGGGACAGGACTTCAGACACCAAATGGGTGGGGACGTCGGAGCGGATCACGGCGCCGCCCAGGCCGTGCTCGCCGGCGATGGGCAGCACCCAGCGCATGGCTCCCCGTTGCCGCTTCTTGTCGGTGGCGGTGGCAGCCATTATGTCGGCAACGGCATCCTTGCCGGGGACGGGAGGAAGCCGGGTGGGCAGGCCCAGCAGGGCCAGGTTCTCTTCCACTTCCCGGCGCTGGGGGGCTGTGATGAGGTCCAGGTGCTCCGCCATCTGGGCGGCGGCCGCCATGCCGATGGCCACTGCTTCACCGTGGCGGAGCCGGCCGTAGCCCGCCACCGCTTCGATGGCGTGGCCGATGGTGTGGCCCAGGTTCAGGAGGGCCCGCAGGTTCTGCTCCCGCTCGTCGGCCACCACCACCGCCGCCTTGATGGCTACGGAGCCGGCCACCAAAGCCGCCAGCAGCAGGTCTGGGAGCCGGGTGGGACCGCTGCGCAGAGCGTCGCCGTGGGTGCGGATGAAAGACAAGTAGGCACCGCCGCTGAGAAAGCCGTGCTTCACCACTTCGGCCAGGCCCGAGCGCCATTCCGCCGGGGGCAGGGTGGCCAGGGTGCCGGTGTCGGCCAAGACCAGCACAGGCTGGTGGAAGGCGCCGATGAGGTTTTTCCCTTGGGGATGGTTGACGCCCGTCTTGCCGCCCACGCTGGCGTCCACCTGGGCTAGGAGGGTAGTAGGAACTTGGACCCAGCGGATGCCCCGCAGGTAGGTGGCGGCGGCGAAGCCCGTCAGGTCGCCCACCATGCCGCCCCCCACGGCCACCATCATGTCGTGGCGATCCAGGCCCGCCGCCACGGCGGCGTCGATGACCCGGGCGGTCTGGGCCAGGTTTTTGTGCTCCTCGCCGGCGGGGACGACAAACCGGGTGTGGGCGACGCCGGCGGCCTCCAGCGACGCTTCGACCCGCCGGCCGAAAAGGGGTTCCACGTGGCTGTCGGTGACCACCAGCACCTGCTGGGGCGGGCGGGGCATGGCTGCAATGAAGGAGCCCATCTCATCCATGAGGCCGGCGCCGATCCAGACGGGGTACGGCGCGTCGGGCAGGCCCACCGGCAGGCGGCGCCAGCAGCGGGGCTGGGCTGGTGCGCCGGGCTCGCCCGCGGTTCCGCCCTCGTCGGAGGCGCGGTAGGCCTCGGTGGACATGGGGGCGAAGCCCAAGGCCTGCATGATGAGTTCCACCATCTGTTCAGGATCCATGGCTCCGGCGTCCAGCCACAGGTGGGCGGTCTCGCGGTAGAGGGGCCGGCGCTCCCGCCATAGCCGCCCCCAGGCCGCCACCGGGTCGTCGCCGGCCAGCAGGGGGCGCCGGGCCTGCTGGGCCTTGGTCAGGCGCCCGGCCACCTGGTCGGGCTCGGCGGCCAGGGCCACTACCGCCCCGGCGGCCTGTATGGCCGCCCGGTTGTCGGGATCCAGCACGGCGCCGCCGCCCGTGGCCACCACCACGGGCTCCTGGGCCAAAGCCTTCTCCAGGGCCGCCTTTTCCCGGGCGCGAAATGCCCCTTCCCCTTGATGGGCAAAAATCTCGGTAATGGATTGGCCGGCGGATTCGGTGACCATCCGGTCGGTGTCCAGCCAGGGCCAGCCCAGGCGGTCGGCCAGCATGGCGGCCACCGTGGTCTTGCCTACGGCCATGGGCCCGATCAGCACGATGCGCCGGGGTTTAGCAAAGGGGAAGGTGCTGCACGGGATGGCACCGCCGTCGCCGGCCGCCCACGGGGCCGGGGAGCCGGCTTCAGGCCTCCTGGTCAAGGGGCTGTCTCCCTTCAGCGGGCAACCAACCCCGTTCCGCCAGTTCCGCCAGGTAGGCCCGGTAATTGCGCTGCACTTCCTTCAGGGAGTCGCCGCCGAACTTGTCCAGGCAGGCGTCGGCCAGGACCAGGGCCAGCATGGCCTCGCCGATGACGGGCGTTGCGGCGATGGCTGCAGTATCGGACCGCTCCCGGGCGGCGTCGAATGGGGTCAAGGTGGCCAGGTCCACGCTGCGGAGGGGCTTGCGCAAGGTGGGGATGGGCTTCATGGCCACCCGCACCACCACCGGCTCGCCGTTGGTCATGCCGCCCTCCAGGCCCCCCAGCCGGTTGGTTTCCCGGTACAGGCCCCGTTCCCGGGACCAGAAGATTTCGTCCTGCACCTGGGAGCCCACCAGCCGGCCCGCCTGGAAGCCGATGCCGAAGGAGACGCCCTTCATGGCCTGGATGCTCATCATGGCCTGGGCGATGAGGCCGTCCAGGCGGCGGTCCCATTGGACGTGGGACCCCAGTCCCGGCGGCACGCCCACGGCCACCACCTCAAAAATGCCGCCCACGGAATCCAGACTGTCGCGGGCTTCGTCGATGAACTGCTTCATGGCCTTTTCGGCCTCGGGATCCAGCACCCGCAGGTCCGATTCCTCAATGGCCGCCTGGAGGGCGGGGACGTCGACGGTCTGGACCCGCTCCCCCTTGAGGGCATCCCAGGGCTGGCGGAACCGCTCCGTCTCAGCCCGCACCGGCCCCACCTCGATGACGTGGCCGAAAATCTCGATGCCCAGGGCCTTCAGCAGCTGGCGGGCCACGGTGCCGGCGGCCACCCGCATGGCCGTCTCCCGGGCGCTGGAGCGCTCCAGCACGTTGCGCAGGTCTTCGTGGCCGTACTTCAGCCCCCCCGCCAGGTCGGCGTGGCCGGGCCTGGGCCGGGTCAGAGTGCGCTTGCCGGGCTCGGTGATGGGGCCCACGGACATGATGTTTTCCCAGTTGGGCCAGTCCTTGTTGCGGACCAGCATGGCGATGGGGCTGCCCAGGGTGCGGCCGTCCCGCACACCGCCGAGAATCTCCACGGTGTCCTGCTCGATCTGCTGGCGCTTGCCCCGGCCGTAGCCCAGCTGCCGGCGACGAAGCTGGTACGTGATCTGGTCGGCGGTCAAGGGGACGCCGGCGGGCATTCCTTCCACGATGGCGGTGAGGCCGGGTCCATGGGATTCACCGGCGGTAAACCAACGCAAAGACGGCAATCATTTTCCTCCTCACCAGCCCCAGAACAGGGCCATTGCGGCGCCCAAGGCCAAATACGGGCCGAAGGCCATGAAATCGTCACGGCCCTTGAGTTTCAACAACAGCAGGGCCAGTCCTGCCGCGGCCCCCGCCGCAAAGCCCAGGGCCAGGGCTACGGCCCCCAGGCGCCAGCCCAGGAGGCTGCCCAGCAGGGCGCCTAATTTCACGTCGCCCCCGCCCAGGCTGCCCTTGCCGGCCAAGGCCACCGCCAGGAGGAAGCCGCCGCAGGCGGCGGCACCTGCCAGGCCTTCGGCCCAAGGGGTGACCCCTGTCCCCCAAGCCAGGGGGACGGTGGCCGAAGCCGCCCAGGCCAGCAGCCGGTCGGGAATCCGATGGGTGTGGCTATCCACCACTGCCACTATCAATAGGAAAAACCAGAGGACCGCCACCGGCAGGAAGGCGCCGCCCAGGCGGAAGCGGCTGTAGGCCAGGAGCCAGCCGGCCGCCAGTCCGGCGCCCCAGAGGAGGGAAGCTGCGCCGCCGCCATCGCCCACGGGCAACGATACGTCGCCGGTGCCACCGGCATCGCCGGTACGCAACGAGACATCGCCCGCGCCACCGGTATCGCCGGATGCGACCACGCCCCGGCACCACCCCGCCGCCCACCGGGCAGCCAAGGGCCCGGTGCCCAGCCCGGCCAGGACGATGCCTGCGGCCACGGCTGGGGACCAACCGGCCGCCCCCATCTATTTCTCCCGGCCGGCCCCGCCGCCGTGGCCGGCCTGTCCAACCTCACCCGACGGGCCAGCATCGCCGCCGTCATCGCCGTCCAGCCACCGGTCCAGGGCTTCCGCCATCACCTGGACGGGACCCATTTCCCCGAACCAAACTTCCCAGGATAGGGCCGCCTGCCAGACCAGCATGGACCGCCCATCCAAAGCCGTAAGCCCCTGGGCTGCGGCTTGATGGACGAAGGGCGTGCCGCCCCGCTTGTACAGCAGGTCCATGACCACGGTGCCGGGCTCAATCTCCGGCCACAACTCCAAAGGTAGGGGAAGGGGATCGTCATCCTTCAATCCCAGCGAGGTAGCTTGAATGATGGCCTGGGCGTGGGGAAGCCATTCCTGCACCGAGTCCAAGGGGCAGAGGATGCCGGCGGTGGCACCCAGGGGCACCTGGGCCAGCAGCGCCTCCCCCCGGGCCAGGGAGCGATTGGCCACCACCAGACGGCCGGCCCCGCCGGTGGCGCAGGCGGCGGCCACTGCCCGGGCGGCGCCTCCCGCCCCCAGCATGAGCACCGTCTTCTGCGCCAGGTCCACCCCGGCGGCGCCCAGGGCCCGCAGGAAGCCCTCGCCGTCGGTGTTGTCGGCCAGAATGCCGTCCTCCCGGAAGGCCAGCACGTTGGCGGCTCCCACCGCCCGGGCCCGGTCGGTGGCGCGGTCGGCCAGGGCCAAGGCCTGCTCCTTATGGGGCACGGTAACGTTCAAGCCCACCACCCCGGCGGCTTGAAAGCCCCGGACGACGGTGGGCACGTCCTTGTCCGGCACGCCGAAGGCCAAATAGCAAGCATCCCGCCCCACGGCCCGGAAGGCGGCGTTGTGCATGGCCGGCGAGCCTGAATGGGATACGGGATCACCCAATAAACCCAAAAGGACAGTATTAGGTCCGGGCAATGAAACCCCGGTGCCTGGCAAAGCCATTCCTCCCTATAGCGCCGGCGGGCGCCGGGCTCGAGTCGGAGGTTCAGAGCCACTGCTCCGCCCAGTGTTGGATGGCCGCCACCACGGGCTCGAGGGCAAGTCCCCGCTCCGTAAGGGAATACTCCACCCGTACCGGTGTTTCAGGGTAGACGGTACGGCGTACTATCCCGGCCTGCTCCAGTTCCTTGAGGCGTTCCGAGAGGAGGCGATCACTAAGGGCGGGGATGTACTGCTGGAGATCGCGAAAACGGCGCGGGCCGACCATTAAAGCCCTGATGATCAGGCCCGTCCAGCGCTTCCCCAGCAATTGCACTGCCGCCTCGTAGCGTGGGCAGCACTGTTCATAAGGCAAAGGGCTACCTCCCGGCAACATGCTATCACGAGACCTTTGACAACTTGAACCCTGCGGTGTAATCTAGGCAGGAGACTAATATTATGTTAGCGAATTATCTTTCGTAAGTAAAACCAGGAGGTGGGTTCACACCATGTCGAACACGGTATGGACGGTCGATCCAACCCATACCCAGGTCGAGTTCACGGTCCGCCATCTTATTTCCAAGGTCAGGGGGCGCTTCCGGGAGTTTGACGCCACCGTCACCGGCGATATCGAGGACTTGACCTCGGCCAGCATCCAAGCCACCATCAAGGCCGCATCCGTAGATACCAACGTCGAGGACCGGGACAACCACCTGCGCTCCGCCGATTTCTTCGAAGTAGACAAGTTCCCCGAGATCACCTTTCAGAGCAAGGAGATTGTCAAGAACGGCGACAACCAGTACACGGTGAAGGGCGATCTGACCATCCGGGGCGTGACCAAGGAAGTAGAGCTGGACACCACTGTGCTGGGCGTGGCCACCGATCCTTGGGGCAACAAGAAGGCGGCCCTCACCGCCGAAGGCAAGGTAAACCGCAAGGACTTCGGCCTGGAGTGGAACGCCGTCCTGGAGACGGGCGGCTTTCTGGTGGGCGACGACGTGGTCATGTCCATCGACGCCCAGTTCGCCCAGCAGGCCGGCTGAACCCGCACCGCCGGACACTGAACACCTGCGTCCGCTATTCCCCTTCAAAGGAATTAAGGAGACCGCGGCGGCTGAGGGCGCTCAAGACAAGGCGCTCCAGCCGCCGGACTATTTTGGTGCCGATGAACTCCCGCTGGGAAATGGGCCGCACCAGGATGGTGTACAGGCCCAGGCGGTTGCCGCCCAGGATGTCGGTGAAGAGCTGATCCCCCACCACGGCCGTCTCCCGGGTCTTGGTGCCCAGGAGCTCCATGGCCCGGCGGAAGGGGCCCCGGCGGGGCTTCATGGCCCGGCCCACCACGGGTACGTGCAGGGCCTCGCCGAAGGCGTCCACCCGCGGCCCCCAGTTGTTGGACACGATGCAGACCTTGATCCCCGCATCGGTGAAGGAGGAGACCAGGTCGGCCAGCCGGCGGTCGGCGGGATTGCCGCCGTTCCAGGGGATCAAGGTATTGTCCAGGTCCACGATGAGACCAGTGATGCCCTGGGCCGCCAACTCGGCCGGCCGCAGGGCATGGATGGATGTCAGGTATCGGTTGGGTGTCAACAAGCGCAGCAAGGACTTCACCAAGGTAATTATACTATGGCTTTCCAGGTGCTAGGCTTTACCGATGCCCGCCTGAAAGAGGGGCCGGCTCTGCCCCGTACACGCACCGTCCCCCCGCCTCCCGCATAAACTGCCCAATGTATCCCCGATGAATCCCGCCACAGACGTACATGAGACCACCTGTGGGAGGTAATAGATCATGGATGCCGGCGCATGGGGGCTGCTCGCCTTATTGGGCCTGAAGGCACTGCTGGTGCTGGGCGGTTATTTGACCAACGGACAGAGTTTTCCGCGGCCGCTGGACCGGGAGACGGAGACCCTGTACCTGCGGCGCATGCAGGAAGGTGACGAAGAGGCCCGCAACCTCCTGGTGGAACACAACCTGCGCCTGGTGGCCCACATCGTGAAGAAGTTCGACAACACCGGCGAGGACACCGATGACCTGATCTCCATCGGCACCATCGGCCTGATCAAAGGCATCGGCACCTTCAAAATGGAGAAAGGAACCCGCCTGGCCACCTATGCAGCCCGGTGCATTGAGAATGAGATTTTGATGCACCTCCGGGCCACCCGCCGCCTGCGGAACGAAATGTCCCTCCAGGACCCCATCGGCGTCGACCGGGAAGGCAACGAGATTACCCTGATGGATGTGCTCCACGCCGAAGGCGTCGACATGGACGAACTGGTGGGCAACCGGCTCATGGCCTCCACCCTGCGCCGGGTGCTGGCCTCCCTGGACGGCCGGGAGCGCAAGGTGCTGGAGATGCGCTTCGGCCTGAACAACGGCCGGCGCCGGACCCAGCGGGAAGTGGCCCGGCACCTGGGCATCTCCCGGTCATATGTTTCCCGGATCGAGAAGCGGGCGGTGCAGAAGTTGTCCGAGTGTCTGAGCCTGGATGGCCACGGGGCGCCTGCGCCGGGGCGGGCCTAGCCGGACCGGCAGCGCACCTCCGGACCGGCAGCTTAGCAGCATTTCGGTGGGTTTTGGCTTGTTCCGCAAAAAGAATGCATATCTTCTTTGAGCCTATAGTGTCAGCATTTGCGTTTTTGGTGCGGCAAGTGCCACATTTTGCGTGCCAAACGGGGCATAATCCTCAAAGTTTCTTGGCTCATGGTAGACAATTTGCCGAATCAGGCCACCTTGGCCGGTCTTAAAGCCCGCAACCAGGATCAAAAACTCAAATTCTGGCAACATCCAGGCCCTTTGAGTAGTGTCGTATTTTGCTTTCCACGGCCAAACAGCGGGCAAGATTAGAGAGGCTCGCCAAACATCCTCCGGTAGACTTTCTCGGAAACGACCACATCGATATCGATGTCGTAGATGAAAAGCACAGTCAGTTCTTCGCCTTCCCGCTCCAGGATGAATTTGAGTTCTTCTTCATCATTGACGCGGACCGGCACCGTCAGCATTTCATCGGGTCCGGGCAGCCTCTCCCTGGGCAATCCCTGGATCACATTCAGGATGTTCCGGCGAACTGTTTCCGCCGTTGCATCACTCATCTGGGCCAGGCGTTCCTCCGCCAATTCACCGAACCGGATCTGCATGACTGCCCTCCCTGCCTATACAGCTCAAATGCTCTGGGACTCTATGAGCTCAAAGTCGAAACCGTGCGCCTCGAGGATCTCCCGGGCTCGTTTACGCTCTTCCGCTGTAAACAGAGTTTGAAACTTAGGCTGCAGTAGGTGGGCCTCAACGGTGAGGTCGAGCCGGCCGCATTCCCATAATGCTGCGAAGCCTTCGGAAGGGCGGCCCTTGCGCAGGAGGGTCCTTGCGGCCTCCACACCGCCGATATCGTTGATCATCTGGAGAAAACGGGTGGCGTTATAGCCGCACTCCTCCTTCATCCTAAGATAGATCGACACCATAGCCTTATGGAATTCGACTTCCAATTGCTTCACAAAGATACTTCCGGCGCTGATTTGATTACGCTGAACGAGCTAAAGGGGTTGTTTTGGCTGTCGCCTTGCTAATCTCTGGCAGGTCGAAGCAGGACATTATTATCAAATAAGTGGCAGGGGGAAGCCAAGGCAGACAATACCGTGCTTTAGACAAGATCGATTATGGCATCAAATCAGGAAGGTTGCCACTACCTCATCTCCTGCTTCTTCAATCTCGGCAACCATCTGTCTAATCTTTGCTATGGTTGAGGTCCCGTAGAAGCATTCGAGCCCGGGCCTTCTCGGCCGGCGCGCCTGATTCCAACACCTCGACAAGGCGGCGCAACACCTTCGCCTCCAGCTCGGCGTTGACACGAGCCAGCACAGCCAGGGCCTCGAGAGCGTTGACCCGGACGATGGTGCTCTTGTCATGCAGGAAGCCTTCCAAGATGGAGACAGCCCGTTGTTGCTCGGAGGGGTCCAGGGGGAGCCGCGGCAACATCTGGGCCAGGTGCCAACGCACCTCCTGCTGCTGGATCTCAGCCACGGCGCCCAAGAGCGCTTCTTTGTGGGGGAGCAGCCGTTCCGGGTGCTGGCGGGACGCTTTCTCCACGGCGTCGGCGGCCCGCATGCGAACTACGGGGTCGTCAAAAAGTATTGCGGCAAATACCTCATCGAACAGGGCCTGGTCGCCGGCAATCTCCGCGGCCACCTCGTCGGCGCGGCCGGTGGAACGGCGATCGGTGCCCGCCAGTTTGTCAAGAACCATGGCTGCTTTCTCCTCATCCCCACGGGATTGGCCTCTCTCCAGGCCCAATCCGGGGCGGCGCCTCCTATGGTTTGCCCTGCCTTAGCCTGGCGTTCTGCAGGATGATCAGGATGCCGGAGCCGATTAACACGGCAGCGATTATCCCATTTACGCCCAGGATTGCCTGGCGCAGGGCCAGGGGCAAGGTGGACGCCCAGGCGCCGGGCTTGGCCATGGCAAAGAGCAGTGAGGGAACATTGCCCGCTGCCAACAGGGCCAACCCGACGGCCAGCCAGGCCAGCAGGCGATTATTCCGTTGGAGCCGCACGCCCACATCTCTATAGGCCTCGGGGAGCCGGCCGTCCTGGCATTCCGCCCGCCAGATATACCAGCCGTAGCTGCTGTCCACCAGTTCCCAGCCGTCGCCTTCGCAGCCAGCCCTGTACTCGTCGCCGGCATGGGCGGGAAAATCCACAAAGAACCATAGCGTCTGGGGCGTGCCCCGCACGAAATGAAAGCGGTACAACAGCCGGTCGGCCTTTACTAGATGCCACCCTTCGGCGGCCTGCTGTTCCAGCCAGGCCTCTACCTTCTCAGTGAACCAACCGGACCAGCGGAACCAGCGCACTGCCGTATTTGCAACGCTGTTCACCGCTGCACCCCCCACCACCGCCACTTCTTTTGCCGATGCGCTGTATAAATGCCGCAGCTCCTTCTTGAGATCTACCTTGCTCACACCGGCGCCTCCCCGCCGGCCTCCCCCTCATCCACCACACCTTCGTCGGGCGTAGCCGCCGCCTCCTCCCGGATGACCCGGCGCAGGGGCTTGCCCACCAATGTCTTGGGGATGGCGTCGACGAATTGGATCTTGCGCGGGACCTTGTAGGCGTGGAGGCGCTCCCGGCAGTACCTGACAATCTCGGCCCGGGTGGCTTCCTGGCCCTCTTTCAACACGATGTAGGCGGCCAATTCCTCGCCCCGCAACGGGTGGGGCACGCCCACCACGGCCACTTCCTTCACCTTGGGGTGGGTGTAGAGAAAGTCTTCAATCTCCCGGGGATAGACGTTGAAGCCGCCTACGATGACCAGGTCTTTCTTCCGGTCGACGATGTAGAAGTAGCCTTCTTCATCCATCTTGGCGATGTCGCCGGTGTGGAGCCAGCCGTCCCGCAGCACGGCGGCCGTTTCTTCGGGCTGGTTCCAGTAGCCCTTCATGACCTGGGGGCCCTGGATGCACAGCTCCCCTTCTTCCCCGGGCGGCAGCTCCTTGGAGGGGTCCTCCAGGTCCACGATGCGGGCCACAGTGCTGGGGAAGGGGACGCCGATGCTGCCCGTCTTATGCTTGCCCCACAACGGGTTGGCATGGGTGATGGGCGAGGCTTCGGTGAGGCCGTATCCCTCGACGATGCGGCCGCCGGCCAGGCCTTCGAACCGCTCCTTCACCTCCGGCGGCAGGGGCGCCGCCCCGGAGAAGTAGAGGCGAATGGAAGACAGGTCGTAGTTGTCAAAGCCTTTGACGTGGCTGAGGGCCACATACATGGCCGGCACGGCGGGGAAGAAGGTCACCTTTTCCTTGCTGATCCCCTCCAGCACGTCCCGGGGGATGAACTGGGGAAAGAGCACCATGGTGGCCCCGATGCTGATGGGAATGTTTAGGGCCACCGTCAGGCCGTACACGTGGAAGAAGGGAATGGCGCAGCCGAACACCTCTCCCCCTTCCTGGAGGCTGGTCAGCCAGGACCGGCCCTGCAGCACGTTGGCCACCAGGTTCCGGTGGGTCAGCATGGCTCCCTTGGGCATGCCCGTGGTGCCCCCGGTGTACTGCAGGATGGCCAGGTCCTCGGGCCCGGGGACGGGCTCCATTACAGGCCGGGCGGCCCGCAGCAGGGAGGGCAGCCGCAGGACCGGCCTGCCGGCGGCCGTGCCCTCGGTAGGATAGGCATGGCCGTCCTTCTTCTCCTTGAACAGGGAAAAGAGTATCCGCAGTCCGGTGGGGAAATAGTCGCTGATCCGGGTGACGATGATGTTCTCCAAGGGCAGGGAGTCATCCAAAACGTCGACGATATTGGGATAAAGCTTGCTCAAGGTGATGACCGCCCGGGCCCCGGAATCCCTCAGGACAAAAGCCAGTTCTTCGCCTTGATACAAGGGGTTGATGGGCACGGCCACGGCGCCGACCTGGAGGATGCCGTACAGGCCGATGATGAACTGGGGGGTGTTGGGCAGGTGCAGGGCCACCCGGTCGCCAGGCTTGATCCCCAGTTGGGCCAAGGCCCCGGCCAGGCGGCGCACCAAGTTGCTCAAGGTCCGGTAATCCAGCCGTCCCCCCATGAAGGAGGTGGCGGCCCGGTCAGGCAGCTCCCGTGTGGTCTCAAACAAAATGTCGGGCAGGGTCAAGGGCGGGATTTCCAGCTCTGCGGGAACGGACTCTTCGTAGTGCTCCAGCCAAACCGGCTTCACTGTGACATCACCCCGTCCATCTTACCCATTCCCGGCAGTTTGGTAAAAGGAAACCAAAAGAAGGGTCCGGCTCTTGCCGGACCCTTCTCCACCTGCAGGTGATGCCACCCGCTTTGTCAGACCGCAGCCCTAGGCTCGCAGTTCTCGGGTCACGTTGCGCGGCCGAACCTTTACCGGTGCCCACGGCGTACCCAGCTTGGTGAGCAGGTAGGCGTCCAGACCCCACTGGCCTGCCACCCGCCAACCCAGAATCAGGAGTACGGCCAAGGTGAACAGGACCGGGTTGGTGCTGGTGGTACCGGCCAACATGAAGTTGAAGTTCATGAAGGCACCGAAGAAGGCCGCGATACCAGTGAATGCACCGACAATCAAAGCCACACCGACCAGGGTCTCACCCCAGGCAATCAGGGGACCGAACCAAGTGTAGTGGCCGCCTTCCAGCAGGAAGGTCAAGAATGCCCGATACCAGTCGTAGGTGATCACCGGCCGGGCGCCTTCGGGAACGGCGACGGCGTTGCTCCAGAAGCCCTGGAGGGCTGCACCGGTCTTCCATGCCTCGGCGCCGACCTTGCCCCAGCCGGCCTTCAGCCACTGCCAACCTACATAAACCCGCAGCAACATCCACAGCCACGCGTAACGTTTCGTGTGCATCAGTTCTCTGACAAAGCGGGGTTCCGGCACGCGAACCTCTTCATACATCACTGAAGCCACCCCTTTCCTTAGAGTGTTTTCATCAAGTTCTTTCCTGGCTTCATCCTCATCATAGGTTATCGGGCGAAAGAGCCGGCACGCCCAGGGGTCGGGAAGAAATGTTCCTGGACGGAGCCTCAAGTTAGGGTCCCAAGGTCAACTGTTCGCCCGCCGTTCGGCCCAGGACCATCGGGACCCCGCCGGAACCCCCTCATCAAGGCCCGGTTTACGGGGCCAGCTTGTGCTTGTAAGCCCGGTTCTCCCGGTACCAGCGGAAGGTGGCGGGCATCCAATCTTCCGCCAGTTCCAGGAGCCGCTCGCACAGCATCCTGATCTCCCACTGGGCGTTGGGGGGCAGCCGCATGTCCAAGATGTGCATCAAGGCCCGGGCGTTGACCGACATGGTCAAGTTGATCCTGACCCCTTCAGGCAGCACCAGGCGGGCGTCCTCGGGGGGCATGCCCGCGGCCAGCAGCAGGTTGTAGGCCTTGAGGGAATGGGCGTAGGCCTCCTGCATGATGGCTTCCGCCCGGGCGGGGTCGTCCAGTTCCACCCGGCCCATCCCCCGGGCGTGGGCCCTGGCCCCCTCCGCCAGGTAGGGCGGGAACACGAAGTATTCAGGCGTCGGCTCCGCTTGATCCACTTTCGTGTACCGGTGGCTTTGCACGTCGAAGGTCACCCCGATGCGGTGCCTGGTCAACTGGGCCAGGCAGGCCCGGCTGATGCCGCCGATGTTGAAGGAAATCTGGGGATGCTCGAAAGGCCCGTAATGCCCCCGCTGCAGCAGGTTCTTGACGATGGCGGCGCCGGGATCCTTGGGCACCGGGTCATCCATGGCGAATGTAGCGGCGTAATCCTGATGGGCGCAGATCCAGACCAGCCGTTCGGGATCCGGTGTAGCCTGAATCACTTCCACGCGCACGGTCATGGGCTCCAAACCTCGCCTCCTGTAGCTCGGTAGGGCTCCACTTCGTCGCGGCCCCCGCGATGCCCTCCGGCCTGGGATGCCTTCCCGCTTTCGCATCTTCCGGTGCAGGGGCAAGGAACGAGACAAAACGGAAGGATTTGCCAACATCGTCGAGAAGAGAGATTCCAGCGATTCAATTTTTTGGCCTGACAAGAACATCAAGGTACTTGGGGGGAGCCGCCATGGCGGCTGGTGGGGGAGCTGCAGGCCGGAGCAGTCCGGGACGGCCGGCAGCTTATCGTCTTTACCGGATTCATCTCGAAATCAAAAGTGGAAAGTGCCCCAATACCCGGGAACTGGCGCAGGCGCTGGAGGTCAGCTCCCGCACCATCGAGCGGGACATCGCCTATCTCCGCGACATGTTTCAGGCTCCCCTCCACTTCGATCCCAAGCGCCGGGGGTACATCTATACCGAGCCTTCCTTTGAAATCCCACCCTTGGAACTGCAGGAAGGGGAAGTGGCGGCCCTGGCGGTGGCGGCCCGCCTCCTGGCCCAAGACTTGCAGACCCCTATCGCCCCCGTGGCGGAGCGGGCCCTGCAGCGCTTGATCGCCCTGCTGCCCGGCAAGGTGATGATTGCCCCCAACCAGTTGGAGGCCGCCTTGAGCTTCGCCCCCAACACCGGCGCGGCAGCGGCCGAATTGGTCCGGGAGCGCTTCGACCAACTGATGACGGCCATCTTGAACGAGAAGACCGTGGACTCGGTCTATTGGTCGGCCTCCCGCCAAGAGGATACCCGGCGCCGGATCGACCCCTACACCCTTTATTTCGCCGACGGCGCCTGGTACGTCATCGGCTACTGCCGGCTGCGGGAGCAGGTGCGCATCTTCGCCCTCCAGCGGTTCAAGGAAATGACCGTCACCAACGAATCCTTCCAGCGGCCAGAGGAATTTTCGGCCAAGGAGTTCATGGGCCAGGCCTGGCAGGCCTGGCGCGGCCCCACCCAGGAAATCGAACTTTGGTTCAGCCCCGCCATGGCGCCGTTGGTGGCGGAGCGCCGATGGCACCCTTCCCAAAGCTTGACACCCCAGGACGACGGTTCCCTCTTGATGCGCCTCCAGGTGGACGGCATCGAGGAAGTCATGGGCTGGATTCTTCGTTGGGGTCCCGAATGCGAGGTAGTAGGCCCGCCCGGCTTACGCCGTGAGGTGGCGGCCCGGATTGCCGCCATGGCCGACCGCTACCGGGAATTCTCAGGGTAGATCAACAGAACATTCATTCCCGTCAATGGATGACGGGGCGGCTGCCCTATCATGGTGGCCACAGCGGCTTGTCGGGGGGTGGAAAGGGGTTGGCCGAAGGCTTTCCCATCCCGTCCTTGGATCACATTACGTTGCTCAACGTGCGCCTGCATTTGAAGGCCGGGCGGACGCAGCTCAAGTCGAGGCGCCGGCCCTACACGGTGCGCCGTAACTTGTCCGCCGCCCTGAAAAACAGCATTTGCGCCTTTTCACCTTCGCTCAGCTGTTTCAAATGCGTCTTGGCCGAAAACTGTCCCTACACCCGCATCTTGCTGCCCGCCGCCTCCATGGGGTCCCGTGGGCGGCCGGCGCCCCGGCCGGTCATCTTCCGGCCCGGCCCGGCGGGCGAAGGGGTCGACACCGCTTTGCGCACCACGTGGGATCTCATCGTAGTCGGCACCGGCTGGAAGTACTTGAAATACATCCTTCGCACCCTGTCGGGCCGGTGCCCGGGCCGGGACCAATGCTGCGGGCTGTGGGGCGTCCAGGGGAGCTGGGAGTTGCAGCAGGCCATGCTGGTCCACCCCCAAGGGAAGATGCCCCTGGACCTGAGCCCCATCCACGGGCAAAACCTGCCGGCGCCGGCGGCCGATTCGAGCCGGCCCCTGGCCACGGTGCCGCCCCACATGATCATATGGGGAAACACCCTGGCGGTGGCCCCGCCCAAGGTACAAGGCAAAACTCCAGCCGGGGAACGGGGAATCCTGCGGCTCCACTTCAAGACCCGCACCCGGCTGAAGCGCCGGGGCCGCTACTTGACCCGCCCGCCCCAGTTCTCCTGGCTGGTCCGACATCTGCTGCGCCGGACAGCGGCTCTGTCGGCCTGGTACGCCGGCCGGTCCCTGACCATAGATTGGCACCGCCTCATGGAGGAGGCGGCCAAGGTGCAGTTGGTGGACCACGACCTGCGGTGGTCCCGATGGGGCCGCTCACCCAGCCGGGTCATGTACCGGTCGGGCTTCACCGGCAGCGTCTACTACCAGGGGCCCTGGCAGCCCTTCAGCTCCCTTCTGGCCCTGGGCACTTATGTCCACGTCGGGCAGGGCACCACCTTCGGCGGGGGTCAGTTTACCGCCCAGGTGGAGTAAGCAGGGCCGCGACCCCATACCCGATCCTGTCACCGGCCGTCCCGGTACTTGGCCACGTTCCGCAGGTGCTCCTGATAGGTCCGGGCAAAGACGTGGGCGCCGGTGCCGTCGAACTTGGATACGAAATAGAGGTAGTCCACGTTGGCGGGATACAGCACCGCCTCAATGGCGGCGGCCCCCGGGCTGGCGATGGGGCCCGGCGGCAGGCCCCCGTACACGTAGGTGTTGTACGGCGAGTCGGTACGCAGCTCGCTGCGGGTCAAGATATACGGGTCCGTGGCCTCCCGGTCCCAGGCCACGGCGTAGATGACCGTGGGGTCGGCGTCCAGCTTCATGCCGATGCGCAGGCGGTTGTGGAACACGGCAGCGATGACGGGACGCTCCTCGGGCACCTGGGCCTCCCGCTCCACGATGGATGCCAGGGTCACCACCTCATGCACCGTCAAGCCCAGTTCCCGGGCCCGCTCCCGCCACGCCGGGCTGAACACTTCCTCGAACCGGCGCAGCATCATGGCGACCATGTCGGCAGCTCCCGCATCGTAGGGCAGCCGGTAGGTATCGGGGAACAAATATCCTTCTAAGGGCTGGTGCAGCCGGGCCGGGCCGTCGGGCAGGAAAGGCCAGCCCTGGGCCGCCTCGGCCACGGCGGCGGCCAATTCCTCCCGGGTGGCCACGCCCCCTTCCGCCAGAAGGGCGATGGTCTGGGCCACGGTGAGGCCCTCCGGCACGGTGACGGAGTACAGGGCTACGTCGCCGGAAGCCAATTTGTCTACGATCTCCTGCAGGGAAAGACCGGGACCCAAGGAGTACTGCCCGGCCTGCAGCCGGCCGTCCAAGTCCTGAAAGCGGACCAGCATGCGAAAAACCAAGGGATCCTTGATGAGCCCGTGTTCGTGGAGCAGTTCGGCGATGCGGCGGCTGTGGGCGCCGGGGGGAATGGTGATCAACTGCTCCTCCCCGCTGCCGGGGGCCACGGGCTGCAGGTTGGCCTCGTACCAGTAAAGGCCGGTGCCGAGAAAAATAAAAGCGACCGCCAGCAACGTCCCAGCGACGGTCAGGGCCAGCCTCCTGCGCCCCTTTTGTCGCCGGAGACGCCTCTCCCGCATGACCTCAGCCATGGGCCAGGCTACTCTCGCCGGCGGCCGTCCTCAGAGAAAGACCCGTCTTCATCGTCTACGTCGTCGAAGTCGTCATCGTCATCATCGTCGTCGTCCAAGTCCAGCAGGTCGTCATCGTCGTCCAGATCATCCCATTCGTCTTCCTGCTCCAGCAGTTCTTCGTAGGCCTCGGCCACCGTATCCCATTCATCGTCGTCTTCGATGGTGACATAGGTTTCGGTGCCGTCCTCCCCCGTCTCCACCCGGAGGATGAAGGCCTCGTCATCATCATCGGGCATGGCGACGATGACGTACTCCTGGCCGTCCACCTCGATATAGTCGAGAACTTGAAACTCTATCTCGTCACCGTTTTCATCCCGGAAGACCACCGTCTCAAGATCTTCCAATAATCGTCCCCCCAGTTCCCACAAGTTGGCTACAATTCTATAGACACATCATTCCCAGGTCAACGCGGTTTTAACACCCCTGGGGTGCCTCCGAACCCGGCGTGGAGTCTTGGGAACCGAGGCGCCGGTGGTCCAGAAAGCTTTGCAGGATCACGGCGGCGGCCATCTTGTCGATGACCTGCCGCCGGCGGCGCCGGCTGGCGTCGGCCTCCAGTAGCACCTGCCGGGCGGCGGCCGTGGACAACCTTTCATCCCAGGTTATGACGGGTATGTCCAGCCGTTCCTGGAGACGCCGGACGAAGGCGGCCACCATCTCCGCCTGGGGTCCCATGGTGCCGTCCAGCCGGTAGGGCATGCCCACCACCACCTGCTCCGCCTTAAGCTCCCGGCACAGTTGGGCCACGGCATCCAGATCCTTCTCCCGGGCCACCCGGGTCAGCACCTTCACCGGCTGGGCCGTCAACCCCAACTCGTCGCTGGCGGCCACCCCGATGCGCCGCCGGCCCACGTCCAGCCCGACGATGATCCCCATGGCGTCCACCCCTAGTAGTAGTAGCGGGGCTCGCGGCCCCGCAGGAGCCGCAGCAGGAGGGCGCCGGCCAGGAAGCCGCCCACGTGGGCCCACCAGGCCACGCCGCCCATGGCGGGCACGCCCAGGGAGGCCACGCCGCTGAACAGCTGCAGCAGGAACCAGAGGAATAGAAACACCACGGCCGGCACTTCCGTCACGGTGATGAAGAAGCCTAAGGGCACCAAGGCCAGCACCCGGGCCCGGGGAAACTGGACCAGATAGGCCCCCAGGACGCCGGCCACGGCGCCGCTGGCCCCCACCAGGGGGATCTCGGACCGGGGGTCCACGATGACCTGGCTGTAGTTGCCCAAAACGGCCGCCAGCAGGAAAAAGAGGAGGAAGCGTACGGGGCCCAGGCGGTCTTCGATGTTGTCGGCGAAGACCCATAAATACCACATGTTGCTGATGAGGTGGAACCAGCCGCCGTGGATGAAGGCGGCCGTCACCAAGGGCAGCAGCCGGCCCCAGTCGCCCGTCAGAAGGGCGGACACCACGGACCCGATGCCGCCCACCTGCCGGGGCACCACACCGTATGTATGGAAGAAGCGGATCAGGCCGGAGGGTTCCAAGGACAGCTCATACAAGAACACCAGCACGTTGGCCGCCAGCAGGGCCGTGGTCACCACCGGGAAGCGCCGGGAGCGAATGCTGTCGCGCAGGGGAATCAAGACTTGTCCTCAGCGAGGAAGTTCCTCACCAATTCTTCCAAAAGCTCGTCCCGCCCCACCCGGCGGATGATGCTGCGGGCATCCCCGTAATTGGTGATGTAGGCGGGGTCGCCCGACAGCAGATATCCCACCAGCTGGTCCAGCGGGTTGTAGCCCCCTTCGGCCAGCAGGCTGTAGACCCGGGCCAGAACCTGCCCCGGTCCCTGCAGCTCATCCCGGGGCAAAGGGGGAACGGGCCTCAGGAAAGTCGTCCCGGAGGCCCCGTCTGCCGGCTGCGCCCCTTCAGCTTCCGTGGTCATGGAGCCCACCCCCTCGGCCTTTCCCATTATACCCCTACCGGGCGTCCAGGTTCCCGGCCGAGGCGGCTCTACACCTCCACCAGGCCCGGCACCTGCTCCTCCAGCCAGCGGCGCCCGTGGGCCAGGGCCGCCGGCACCGCGCCGCCGTCCCGGCCGCCGGCCTGGGCCATTTCGGGGCGGCCGCCCCCGCCGCCGCCCGCCTGGGTGGCTACCTCCCGGACCAGGTTGCCGGCGTGGAGCCCCCGTTCCACCAGGTCGGGGGTCACCATGGCCACGAACTGGGCGCGGCCGTTGATCTGGGCCCCCAGGAGGATGACGCCGCTGGACAACTCCCGGCGAATCTGGTCGCCCAACTGCCGCAGGGCTTCCTGGTCGGCCACCTGCACCTGGCCCGTGACCACCGGCACACCGGCGATGGTGACGGCCTGGGCCAGCAGTTCCGAGGCCTGCTGCCGGGCGCTCCGGGCGGCCCACGCCTGCAGCTCCCGCTCCAGTTCCCGCTGGCGCTCCAGCAGGGCGTTGACCCGGGCGGGCAGTTCTTCGGGGCCGCAGCGCAGTTCCTGGGCCGCCGCCGCCACGGCGTCCTCCAGGGACCGCACGTGGGCCAGGGCCTGCTCGCCCGTCACCGCCTCCACCCGGCGCACCCCGGCGGCCACGCCGCCGGAGCTGGTGAACTTGAACAGCCCCACGTGGGCGCTGTTGGGCACATGGCAGCCGCCGCACAATTCCAGGCTGTAGGAGCCGATCTGCACCATCCGCACCTCTTCGCCGTACTTCTCGCCGAAGAGGGCCATGGCGCCCCGGCGCCGGGCTTCGGCCAGGGTGGTGATGGTGGCCGTCACCGGCAGGCCCAGCAAGATCTGCTCGTTGACGATGTCCTCCACCTGCTGCAGTTCTTCCCGGCTGAGGGGGGCGAAATGGGTGAAGTCGAAGCGCAGGCGGTCGGGGGCCACCAAGGAGCCCGCCTGGTTCACCTGCTCCCCCAGCACGTCCTTCAGGGCCCGGTGGAGGAGGTGGGTGGCGGTGTGGTTCCGCTCGATGGCCCGGCGCCGCTCCACATCCACCTGGGCTGCCACCGTGTCGCCCACCTTCAGCACGCCGGACGACATCTCGCCCCAGTGGAAAACCTGCCCGCCCGGCGCCCGCTGGGTGTCGGTCACGTTGAAGACACCGGCGCCGCCGGCGGTTATGGCTCCCTGGTCGCCCACCTGGCCGCCGGCCTCGGCGTAGAAGGGCGTCTGGTCCAGGATGACGGCAGCGGTGCCGTCGTCGGGGGTCAGTTCCTGCCGCAGCCGGCCGTCCACCACGATGGCCAGGACCTGGGCCGAACCCTGCAGGGCGCTGCAATCCAGGAAGCGGGTGGCCGGCAGTTCCGCCACCGCCTCCTCCCCGCCGCCCGTGGGGATGCCGGCGGCCTGTCGGGCCTGGCGGGCCCGCTCCCGCTGCTCCACCATGGCCGCCTCAAAGCCTTCCTGGTCCACCGTCATGCCCGCTTCTTCGGCGGCGTCCAGCAGCAGGTCCAGGGGGAACCCGTAGGTGTCGTACAGCAGGAAGGCTTCGTCCCCGGCAATCTGCTGCCGCCCTTCCTGCCGGGCCCCCTCCATGATCTCGGACAAGATCTCCGTTCCTTGGTGCAGGGTGCGATGGAACCGGCTCTCTTCCTGCTCGATGACCTGGGCCACGAAGTCGGCCCGTTCCACCACTTCGGGATAGGCCTCCCCCATGATCTGCCCCACCACGGGCACCAAGCGGTAAAGGAAGGGCTGCTCCTGGCCCAGCATCTTGCCGAAGCGGATGGCCCGGCGCAAAATGCGCCGCAGTACGTAGCCCCGGAACTCGTTGCTGGGCATGACGCCGTCGGCGATGAGGAAGGTTCCCGCCTTCACGTGGTCGGCGATGACCCGCAGGGGGAAGCCCCCTTCGCCCCGGTCGTAGGCATGTCCCGTCATTTCGGACGCGGCCTCGATGAGGGGCCACAGCAGGTCCGTTTCGAAGTTGCTGGACACCCCCTGCAGCACCGCGGCCAGCCGCTCCAGACCCATGCCCGTGTCGATGGAGGGCTTGGGCAGGGGCTTCATGTGGCCGGCGGCATCCCGCTCGAACTGCATGAAGACCAGGTTCCACAGCTCCAGCCAGCGGTCGCAGCCGCAGGTGTCCAGGGCGCAGTCGGGCCGGCCGCAGCTGTACTCCTCGCCCCGGTCGATGATGACCTCGGAGCAGGGGCCGCAGGGGCCCGTGTCACCCATGGCCCAGAAGTTGTCTTCCTCGCCCATGCCCACGATGCGCTCCGCCGGGATGTCGCTTTCCTCCAGCCACAACTGCCGGGCCTCATCGTCTTCCCGGAACACCGTGGCCCAGAGGCGGTCCCCCGGGAGTCCCAGGTGCTTGGTCAGGAACTCCCAGGCGAACTGAATGGCTTCCCGCTTGAAGTAATCGCCGAAGGAGAAGTTCCCCAGCATTTCAAAAAAGGTATGGTGCCGGGCCGTCTTGCCCACGTTTTCCAAGTCGTTGTGCTTGCCCCCGGCCCGGACGCACTTCTGCACGCTGGCCGCCCGCTTGTAGGACACCGTCTGGCGGCCGGTGAACACATCCTTGAACTGCACCATGCCGGCATTGGTGAAGAGCAAAGTGGGGTCGTCGTGGGGCACCAGGCTGCTGCTCTGCACGATCTCGTGGCCCCGTTCAGCAAAATAGTTCAAGAACCGCCGGCGAATCTCAGCGCCGGACAACGGCTCCAAGGACAACATGGAAACACCTCCATCGCCTGTGGGCCAGGCAAAGACCTGTGAATTCGCTTGGAAATCAAAAAACCTCCCGCCCCATGGGACGAGAGGATCGTGGTACCACCCATTTTCGCCGCGGCCTTGCAGCCGCAGCCTCAGGGACCGCCCGAGGCGGCCGCCGACGCTGTATCGCGCGTCCCGCGGTCGACTCCGGGTGCCCGCAGGCACCTTGCGTCGACAGGTTCGGGGCTGGCTTGCCGGCGGCGGTCCGGGAGCCCTTCCAGCCCAAGGGGCTCCTCTCTAGTCGGCCGGGACACCGGCTTCGTGCCCGTCATTACCACAAAAACTTTGTCCTATTATTGCCCCAATATTATACAAAGAAACTTTCGGGGAGCAAGGGAAAATCACCGCAGCAGGCGGTGCAGCCCAGCCGGGCCGGGCACGCGTGCTATCATGGAGGCAGTTTGGACGGGAGGCATCCCCACATGACGGAACCCCAGCCTTCAATGGATGAGCCCCGCCTGCCCGGCGCCCGGGCCGGCACTTTCGTAGCCCGGTGGGTGACCCCCTGCGAGCCCGGCCAGATCCAGCCCAACGGCGTGGACCTGCGGGGCGAGCGCCTCTTCCGGGTGACGGGCCCCGGGCGGCTGGACCCCACGGGCACCGTGCCCGGTCCCCGGGAGGAAGTGCCCTGGTCCCAGGCGGAGCCCCTGGCCCCCGGCGCCTACGTGGTGCGGTACCGGGAGCGGATCACCATCCCCCCGGGCCATGTGGGGCAGGTGTTTCCCCGCTCCAGCCTGCTCCGCAACGGCGCCGTCCTGTTTTCCGCCTTGTGGGATCAAGGATACGAAGGCCAAGGGGAAGGCCTGCTGGTTTTGTGGCAGGCCATGCACATTCCCCCCGGCGCCCGCCTGGGCCAGTTGGTCCTCTGGCCGGCGGAAGCCGCCCCCGGCTATCAAGGCCAGTACCAAGGGGAAGGAGACCCCGGCCGCCGGGCCTAGCTCTTCACCCCTCCACATCCAGCCCCAGCAGCCGGGCGGCGTTGCCGCCGAAGATGGCCCCGATGTCCTCCTCGGGCATGTTCATCTGGTAGCACACCCGCACCTGGTCCTGCAGGTACCGGTAGGAAAAGCCCCGGGGAAACCAGGAGGAGTCGCTGCCGAAGATGATCCGCCGGGGCCCGATGGTTTCGTAAAACTTCCGGAAGGCCGATTCCAAGGTGATTTCATAGGGCATCCAGCGCATCCACTGGTTGGAGCCCGACGTGTCCACGTAGATATTGGGGCAGCTCCAGCACAGGTGGAGCAGTTCCTGCATGTAGCCGCAGCCGAAATGGGGAATGACGAAGGGAATGTCGGCGTACTCCCGGGCTACGTTGAACAAGGTCAAAGGGCTGATGCGGGGGTGGTGGACGATGCCCCCGGCATGGCCCAAAAGGCCGAAATGGATGAGCACCGGCAGTTTCCGGTCGGCCAGGTAGGTCCACAAGGGCTTCAAGGATTCGTCCTCGAAGGGCCGGTCGAACCCGGGCCCGAACATCTTGTAGCCCACCAGCCCCAGTTCCTCCACCGCCCGCTGCAGTTCCTCCAGGGCGTTTTCCCCGCACGGGTCGTGATGGGCCAGGCCGAAAAACCGGTCGGGATGCCGCCTGACCACCGAGGCCAGCACGTCGTTCCCCTTGCCCGTTACAAAGACAATGCGCTGGATTCCGTACCGGTCCAGTTCGTCCCGCCAGCGGTGGGCGTTGGCGGCGATCTCCTCCTCCGTCTCCGCGGGCGGCTCCGGCTCGGGGAAATCCCATTCCTTCCGCATCCGCTCGCCCCGCTCCCGGCCGTATTCCGCCAGGGCAGGGTGCATCTCCGCGGGATTGCGCCAGCGGCCGGCGGGGAAGTGGGCGTGGAAATCGATGATGGGGCGGCTGAGCTTGATCATGGGCATCCTTCCTCCATAACCATTCAAGTCCGACGGCGGAAGCGGAGCATGTGGCAGATGATCTCTCTGATGATGGCAGCCGCCGGCACCGCCAGGATGGCTCCCAGCAGGCCCAGCAACTGCGCCCCCACCAGCAGCACGAACACGATGACGATGGGGTGCAGGCCGGTGCTGTGGTGGAACACCCGGGGCACCAGCAGGGCCTGTTCCACTTGGTTCAAGATTACAAGACCGATGATGAGCTTAACCAGGGTGCCGGGGGACTGGACGGCGGCTATGGCCAGGGCCGGCAGGGCTCCCACCACCGGCCCCACATAGGGCACAAATTCGCCGATGCCGGCGAAGATGCCCAGCAGGACGGCGAAAGGCATGCCCAAGGCCCAGACCAGCAGGGCCACCGCCGCCCCCATGAGGGCGGAGATGACCAGTTCGCCCCGGACGAAGCCGGCCAGGACCCGGTCGATGCGCCGTAGGAGGTTGAGCCAGCCCGGCCGGGCGGTGATGGGCAGCCAGGCCATGAACTGCTCCTTCCACCGCTCGCCGTCCTTTAGCATGTAGTAGGTGAGCAGGGGCACCAGCACCAGGCTGAAGAGCCCCATCATCATGTTGAAGGCCGCCTCCACCACCTGGGTGCCCAGGGAGGTGAACCGCTCCTCCAGCCGGGTGAGGCCGTCGTCGATGGACTGGCGCACCGTGTCGGGCAGGAGAAGCCGGTGGTAGCCGGCCTGTACTTCCCGCAGCCGGTTCTGCAATGCCCGGGTGTGGCGGGGAATTTCGCCGGCCAGCTGATGGAGTTCCGCCAGCAGTTGGGGGATCACGAAGGCGATGACCACCGCTGCCAACAGGGCCAGGACGGCGTAAACCGCCAGGATGGCCCCGGCGCGCCCCAGGCCCCGCCGGGTGAGGCGGGAAACCAGGGGCTCCAGCATGTAGGCCAAGATCAGGGAAAGGAAGAAAGGCAGCAGTACTACCCGCAGGTAGTAGACCAGCCCTACGAGGGCTGCGGCCAGGAGGCCGTAGGCCGGCCAGCGGATCCAATGGCGTCCCATGGGCGAAGGCGGGAGGAAGGACCGTTGGGACGGCCCGTCAGCCCAGAGCCTTGGGCATTACTCGCCGGCCCAGGGCCCGGGAGCGGTCCACGGCCATGGCCGCTCCCCGCCGGACCATGCGTCCCCCTTCCTGGACGAACCGCCCGGCCCGCTGCCACGGGGATCGGCGCCGGCGGCGCCGGTTCCGCACCGCCACGGCGGCCGCGGTCAACCCTGCGGCGGCGGCACCCAGGGCGATACCCTGCCAGAAGTCCCGGGACATCTCATCACCCCCGCCCTCAGTATGCGCGGGCGCGGGGGCGTCTACTCCTTGGCGGAGCGGCCGGCGGGAGCCTGGGCGGCGGCGACGGCCACAGGCGTGTCGTCGTCCAAGGAGATGCGCCCCGCCGTCACCAGGTTGCCTTCTTCATCCACTTCGTACAGATCGACCCGCCCGTTGCGCAGCACGAACTCCAGGCAGCAGTCGCTGCAGAAGTACTGCCGGGTGCCGATGCGGCCCACCCGGTGCCCCTTGCATTCAGGGCATGCCACCAATGGGCGGTACTGCTTGCGGGCCATCATGACCCTCCTTTCGGTGCCGGCGGGATAAGGTTCCCTTCAGATGGTTGTCCCAAAATCGTCCCGGGCATACGCCCGGCGCTGAAGTTCCGACAAAGTCAAAGCCCGGCGGATGGTTCCCCCGCCCAATACCAGGTCGCCGTCGTAGAAGGCGGCGGTCTGGCCCGGGGTCACGGCCCGCTGGGGCTCCTGAAAGGCCACCACGGCGGTGCCGTCGGGCTGGGGGTAGATGACGGCCGGCGCGCCCTCGGCCCGGTAGCGAATCTTTACCTGGGCCGTCACCGGTCCCGGCGGCCGGTCGTAAGGGATCCAGTTGACCCCTTCCGCCACCAGGCCGGCCGACTGGACCTGGTCGGCGGTGCCCACGATGAGGGCGTTTTCCTCGGGCTTCAAGGCCACCACGTACAGGGGGCGGCCCGCGGTGATGCCCAGGCCCCGGCGCTGGCCCACGGTGTAGTGGGGCAGGCCCCGGTGGGTGCCCAGGCGGTTGCCCGCCGTGTCGTAGATGGGCCCCGGCTGCACCGTGTGGGGCGCCCGGGACTCGATGAAGGCGCCGTAGTCGTTGTCCAGCACGAAGCAGATTTCCTGGCTGTCAGGCTTGGCCGCCGTGGGCAGGCCCCGCTGGAAGGCCAGGCGCCGCACTTCCGGCTTGGTGTAGCCGCCCACAGGGAACAAAATATGGCGCAGCTGGTCCTGGGTCAACTGGCACAGGGCGTAGGTCTGATCCTTGCCGGCGTCGGCGGAGTTGTACAACAGGTAGCGCCCCGTTTCCGGGTCCTGCTCCACCCGGGCGTAGTGGCCCGTGGCCACGTAGCGGCAGCCCAGCTCCCGGGCCTTGCGGAGGAGGGCATCGAACTTCACGTGCCGGTTGCAGGCCACGCACGGGTTGGGCGTCCGCCCGGCAGCGTATTCATCGATGAAGTAGTCGATGACCGACCGCTCGAAAGTTTCCTGCATGTTCAAGACGTAATAGGGAATGTCCAGCAGGTCGGCCACGTGCCGGGCGTCGTTGACGGCGCTGATGGAGCAGCACCCGCCCCGCCGGGCCTCTTCTGCCGGGGAAAGATCCGGCCACACCTGCATGGTGACGCCCATGACCTCATAGCCCTGCTCCACCAGCAAGGCCGCAGCCACGGAACTGTCCACGCCGCCGCTCATGGCCACCAAAACCCGTTCACCCATCGCGATGCCGCCCTCCTTCCCGGATTTGCTCCACCGCCGCCGCGATGCGGCGGACGGCTTCATCTACGTCGTTCTCGTCGTTGGTCCTGCCCAAGGTGAGGCGCAGCACCTGCCGGGCCTGCTCCCGGCTTCGCCCCATGGCCTGGAGCACATGGGACGGCTCCACCGCGCCCGCCGTGCAGGCGGAGCCGCTGGAAGCCGCCACCCCGGCCATGTCCAAGTGGATCAACAAGGTCTCGCTGTCCACCCCATCGATGGAGATGTGGACGTTGTTGGGCAGCCGCTCTGTGGGATGCCCGTTCAAGGTCACTCCCGGCACCGCTGCCTGGAGGCCCGCCGCCAGGCGGTCCCGCAGCCCGGCCAGCCGCCGGGCCAGGGCCGGGCCTTCAGCGGCGGCCAGGGCCGCCGCCTCCCCCATGGCCACGATGCCGGCCACGTTCTCGCTGCCGGGGCGCATCCTGCCTTCCTGCCCCCCGCCGTAAAGCAGGGGCTGCAGCTTGCGCCGGATGCCCCGGCGGATGTACAAGGCGCCCACCCCTTTGGGGGCGTACAGCTTGTGGCCTGACAGGGTGAGGAGATCCACGCCCAGGTCCTCAACGTTCAAGGGCACCTGGCCCGCCGCCTGAACGGCGTCGGTGTGGAACACCACCGGCCGGCCCGCTGCCCGCAGGGCCAAAGCGATGGCGGCCACCGGCTGCACCGTGCCCACTTCGTTGTTGGCCAGCATGATGCTGACCAAGATGGTCTCGTCGGTCATCGCCGCCAGGACCGCCGCGGGATCCACCATCCCCCATTGGTCCACGGGCACGTAGGTGACCCGGAAACCTTCCTGCTCCAAGGCGGCGCAGGCCTCCAGCACCGACGGGTGCTCCACGGCGCTGGTGACGATGTGCCGCCCCTGCTCCGCCTGGGCCCGGGCAGCGCCCAGCACCGCCAGGTTGTTGGCCTCGGTGCCGCCGCTGGTGAAGATAATTTCCTCGGGTTCAGCGCCGATGAGGGAAGCCGTTTGCCGCCGGGCCCCCTCCACCGCTGAGCGGGCCCGCCGTCCCAGCCTGTGGACGCTGGAAGGGTTGCCGAACTGCTGGTACCAAAATTCAGCGGCCCGGGCGCCCACTTCCGGCAGCACCGGCGTGGTGGCCGCGTGGTCCATGTATATCATCTGAGGTTTGCCGCCCATGGTGTCCCGCCCGCTCCCGGTGGGCCCGGCAACCACCGGGGTCAGATGTAGTACGTGATCCGGCCCCGCCGCATCTTGGCCAGTTCTTCTTCCCGCAGGTCGGCCAAGGTGATGCTGTCGATGGTCTCGTTCACCGCATCGCGAATTTTCACCCAGACGCCGCGGATGGTGCAGCTTTCCCCGCTGGGGCAGTAGGCGTAAGCCTCGGGGTCGTCGGCGGCGCAGTCCACGGGTAGCAGCGGGCCTTCCAGCACCCGCAGGATCTCGCCCACAGTGATTTCCGACGGATCCCGCCCCAGCATGTAGCCCCCTTGGGCGCCCCTGACGCTGCGGACCAGCTCCGCCTTGCGCAGGGGACCCATCAACTGCTCCAGGTAATGCTCCGGCAGGTTCTGCTGCTCGGCCACCTGGCGGAGGGGAATGGGTCCTTCCCCGTAGCGCATGGCCAGTTCAAACATGGCCTTGACGCCGTATTGCCCCCGGGTGGTGATGTTCACAACGTCGTCCTCCCTGTTAATTCCGATGGGGACACTAGGATTTCGTTGTGATATGGTAGCACCGGCTCCGGGGGGTGTCAAGCAGGCGGTTCCCGGCGGGACCACCAGGCCGCCAGGCGCTGGGCAATCTTCCGCTCCAGGCCGTATTCCGTCGGCTGATAATAGGTTCCCCGCCGGATGCCGTCGGGCAGGTACTGCTGCTCCACGAAGCCCTGGGGGAAGTTGTGGGGGTACAGGTAGCCCTTGCCGTGGCCCATGGCCTTGGCGCCGCTGTAGGAACTGTCCCGCAGGTGGACGGGCACCGGCGGGGGCTGCTGGGACCGCACATCGGACCCGGCCTTGTTGATGGCCCGGTAGACGGCGTTGCTCTTGGGGGCCGTGGCGATGTAGATGGCCGCCTCGGCCAGGGGGATGCGGGCTTCGGGCATGCCCACCAACTCCAGGGCCTGGGCCGCCGCCACCGCCACCACCAAGGCTTGGGGATCGGCCATGCCTACGTCCTCGGCGGCGTGGACCACCATGCGCCGGGCCAGGAACCGGGGATCCTCCCCCGCCTCCAGCATGCGGGCCAGCCAGTAGACGGCGGCGTCGGGGTCGGAGCCCCGCATGCTCTTGATGAAGGCCGAGGCATGGTCGTAATGGCCGTCGCCCTGGCGGTCGTAGGCCAGCACCCTTTGTTGAATGGACTCCGCCGCCACCGCCGCGTCGATGACGATGCGCCCCGCCTGGTCGGGAGGCGTGGTGAGGGCCGCCAGTTCCAGGGCGTTGAGGGCGTTGCGGGCGTCCCCCGCCGCCACCGACACCCAGTGGTCCAAAGCCTCCTCGGTCACAGCCAAGGGCAGCTCGCCCAGGCCCCGCTCCTTGTCGGCGATGGCCCTTTGCAGCAGCAGGCGGATTTGCTCATCGGCCAAAGGCTCGAACCGGAAGAGCCGGCTCCGGGACAGCAGGGGCCCCGTAATGGTGAAGTAGGGATTTTCCGTGGTGGCGCCGATCAAGATGATGGTGCCCTCGGCCAAAGCCGGCAGCAGGGCGTCCTGCTGGGCCTTGTTGAACCGGTGGATCTCATCGATGAACAGGACGGTGCGGCCGGCCCCCGACTCCAAGCGCCCCATGGCCGCCTGGATCACCTTGCGCACGTCGGCCACCCCGGCGGTCACGGCGTTGAGGCGCTGGAAATGGGCGCCGGTATGGTTGGCGATGATTTCCGCCAGGGCCGTCTTGCCGCTCCCCGGCGGCCCGTGGAAGATCATGTTGGTCAGGCGGTCGGCCTCCACGGCCCGCCGCAGCAGGCGGCCCGGCCCCACCAGATGCTCCTGGCCGACAAACTCATCCAATGTACGGGGCCGCATGCGGTGGGACAAGGGCGCCGAGCGGTCCATCCGCCGGCGCGCCTCGGCGAAGAGGCTGCCCTGCCCGTTTTCCGCCATGGGCGCCACCCCCTTCCCATAGGCAAAACGCCCCCGTCGGGGGGCGTCAAAGGCTTCAGCGGTCGCTGCACATGGCGCCGGCCCGGACAGGCCTGAACCCGGCCCGGGCCCGCCGTCAACAGTTCAGTTTACGTAGGCGTCCAACTGCCGCTGGAGCGCCTGCTTGGGCTGGAGGCCCACGATGCGCTCCGCCGGGTTCCCATCCTTGAAGATGATCAAGGTGGGAATGCTCATGACGCCGAAGCGGGCCGCCAAGGAGGGGTTTTCATCCACATTGACCTTGGCGAACTTGATCTTGCCGGCGTACTCGCCCGACAGTTCGGCGAACACCGGCTCCAGCATGACGCACGGCCCGCACCAAGCCGCCCAGAAGTCCACGATGACCGGCTGGTCGGAACCGAGCACCTCTTCCTCGAAATTCTGCTCCGTCACGGTGACCAGGTTTTCAGACAAGGGCAATCCTCCTAATGCAGTACATATTTAGTTGTGGACCTGCTTGCGAGTACACCAAGCACCCCGCCGTGCCGTCCGGTGCCAAGAGATTCCGAGGCCCTTCCCAACAAGGTGGGTGCCCTCCCACGCCACCGGAGCCGATCCCGAAATTTTGGCCGGGCATGGGCGGATGACGCGGAGGCCGGGCTCCCTCGGTAGAGGTGTTGGCTCAAAATTTCTTGACCCTCACGCACACGGCAGGGTGCCGTTCGGCTTCACCAACTGTGTGGCCCTATGGTAACACACGGGCAGGAAGGTGGCCAAGGGCGCGGACAGGCCCCCCGTCCGGCGGGTCTTGGCCTCGCCCGGCCGTGCCTGCAGCATTAAAATGTGTCCTAGCCGGGCAAAAAATCCGGGAGGAGGCAGGTCCGTGGCACAACGCTTCGATGCCATCGTGGTGGGCGGGGGCCCCGGCGGCGCCACCGCCGCCCGGCTGCTGGCCCAGCAGGGTCTGCAAACTTTGGTCTTGGATGCCCAGGCCTTTCCCCGGCCCAAGGTGTGTGGCGGCGGCGTCACGGCCCGGACCGCGGCCCTGCTGGCCGACCTGGATTTGCGCCCGGTCATCGACGACACCACTTACCGCTTCGTGCTGGGCCACGGGGACTACCGGGTGGCGGTGACGGCCGACCGCCCCCTGGTGTTCCAGGTGCGGCGCCACCGTTTCGACCACCTGCTGCTCCAGGCGGCCCAAGCCGCCGGCGCCCAGGTGCGCACCGGGGAGCCGGTGACCGATGTGGGGGAAGACGACGACGCCGTCACCGTGGTCACCAAGGAAGGCCGTTACCGGGCGCCCTTTCTGGTGGCCGCCGACGGGGCCAAGGGGCTCACGGCCCGGCGCCTGGGCGCCGCCCCCTTGCGGCGCTGGTGCGGCGCCGTGGAGTGGGAGTACCCCGTCACCCAGGAGGAGCACGGCCGCTGGGCCGGCAGCCTGGAGTTCGCCTTCGGCAGCCCTCGGGACGGCTACGCCTGGGTTTTCCCCAAGAAGGAACATTGGTCGGTGGGGGTGTGCACCTTGCGGGCCGCAAGTTCGCCCCTGCCACAATTGCTGCAGGAATACATGGGCCGCCACGGGTTGGATCAGCGGCGGCCCGGCCTGCTGCGGTCGGCGTGGCCCCTGGCCGTCAGCCCGGGGGGAGCGCCGGCGGTGCTCCACACCCGGCGGGCGGTGTTTGTGGGGGATGCGGCCGGTCTGACGGATCCCTTCAGCGGCGAGGGCATCTACTACGCCGTGGCCAGCGCCCGCCATGCCGCCGAAGTGCTGGCCCGCCAGTCTCCTGCCGGCCCCCGCTTGACGGACTACGCCCAAAGGCTGCAAAAGGGTCTGCTGCCGGAACTGCGCTGGTCGTGGCGCCTGGCCCGCACTTTTTACCCTGTGGGGGGCTGGATGCTACGCAGCCTGGTGCGGGCCGACCGCACCGCCTTCGCCGAGATGCTGGCCGCCCTGGCCCGGGGCGACGCCGATTACCGGCGCCTGGCCCGCCAGGTGCCGGGGGTCATCCTGCGGGGCGGCCGGAGTGGGCGTCCCCGGCCCGGCGAGCCCGCCGTGGAGGTCATGGTTTACGCCTGAGCCTGACCTTCCGGCTCCTTGTAGATGACCTGCAGGTGGAGTTCCTGCAACTGGGCCGGATCCACGGGGCCCGGCGCCCCTGTCATGAGGCAGGCCGCCTTGGCCGTCTTGGGGAAGGCGATGACGTCCCGGATGGATTGGCGCTCGGCCATGAGCATGACCATCCGGTCCAACCCCAGGGCGATGCCCCCGTGGGGCGGCGCGCCGTAGGAGAAGGCCTCCATCAAGAAGCCGAACCGCTCCTTGGCCTCTTCCTGGCTGAAGCCCAAGGCCGCCAGCATCTGCTCCTGCTGGGCCGTGTTGTGGATCCGGATGCTGCCGCCGCCCAATTCCACGCCGTTCAAAACCAAGTCGTAGGCCCGGGCCCGGACCCGCCAGGGCTCCGACCGGAGCAGTTCCCAATGGTCGGGCTTAGGTGAAGTGAAGGGGTGGTGGACGGCCACGTACCGCTTTTCGTCCTCATCCCATTCCAGCAAGGGGAAGTCGGTAATCCAGGTGAAGGCCAGCTCCCCGTCCCGGAGGAAGCCCCGCTCCTGGGCAATGTGCTGGCGCAGGTGGCCCAATACCCGGGCCGCCGTGTCGGCGGAGTCGGCCACCATGAGGAGCAGGTCTCCCGGCTCCGCCCCGGTGGCCGCGAACAAATCGGTCAATTCCTGAGCGCTGAGGAACCGGGCAAAGGAAGAACGGTGGCTCTGGGGATCGCCCGCGGGACCGGTGCCCACTTCCAGCCAGGCCAGGCCGCCGGCACCCCAGCGGCGGGCTTCTGCCGTCAAGTCGTCCAGGTCCTTGCGCCGCCACGGCTCCTCGCCGGCGGGGATGCGCAAGGCCCGGATCACCCCGCCCCCGTCCAGGACGGAGCGAAAGACCCGGAACTCCGTTTCGGCAAAGCACTGGCCCACGTCCTCGATGGTCAAGGGGTTCCGCAGGTCGGGCTTGTCGGTGCCGTATTTCAGCATGGCCTCGTCATAGGTCAGGCGCGGGAAGGGCCGGGGCAGGTCCACCCCCAGCACCTCCCGGTAAAGATCCGCCATGAGGTCTTCCACCATGGCCATGACGTCTTCTTCTTCCACGAAGGACATTTCCACGTCGACCTGGGTGAACTCGGGCTGCCGGTCGGCCCGCAGGTCCTCGTCCCGGAAGCAGCGCACCACCTGGAAGTACCGCTCCAGGCCCGACACCATGAGCAGCTGCTTGAACAACTGGGGCGACTGGGGCAGGGCGTAGAAATGCCCCGGCTCCAGGCGGCTGGGCACCAGGTAGTCCCGGGCGCCCTCGGGGGTGCTCAAGGTGAGCATGGGCGTCTCCACTTCCAGGAAGCCCCGGGCATCGAAGAAGTCCCGCAAGACCTTGGTGACCCGGTGCCGCAGGATGAGGGCCCGCTGCATCTCGGGCCGCCGCAGGTCCAAGTACCGGTAGCGGAGCCGGACGCTTTCGTCGGTGTCGATGCCGTCCTCGATGTAGAAAGGCGGTGTGCGGGATTCGTTCCACACCTGGAGGTCCGACACCCACACCTCCACCTCGCCCGTGGCCAGCTTGGGGTTCACCAGGTGGGGCTCCCGCAGGCGCACTTCCCCCCGCACGCCGATGACCGACTCGGGCCGCAGGGGGCGGTCGCCCCGGGTGTCGCCGTGGAACACCAGCTGCACGATGCCGGTGCGGTCCCGCAGGTCAACGAACAGCACGCCGCCGTGGTCCCGTACCCGGGCAACCCACCCCGTCAAGACCACCGGGCTGCCGGCATGTTCCCGTCGGAGCGTCCCACATTCATGGGTGCGATGGAGCAAATCAGCTTGTCCGGGCACAGTCCTGCCCCTTTCCTTGGAAAATCAGCGCTCAAACCCCGCCCGCCTCGGGCCCTTGCCGGGCCGGGGCGGGAGCCCCTTGGACGGCCGCGGCGATTTCCTCGAAGCCGGCCAGGGGCACTTCCGTTTCATCCCCTGTGGCCAGGTGGCGGATGACGGCCCGGCCCGCCGCCACTTCCTGCTCACCCAGGATGAGAACCGCCCGGGCCGGGTAGCGGTCGGCCCGGCGCATCTGGGCCTTCAGGCTGCGGCCCATGTAGTCCATGTCCACCGTCAGCCCTTTCCGCCGCAGGCGGTGCACCAGGGCCACGGCCGTGGGACGGGCCTCGGGCCCGGCGGTGGCCACGAACAAATCCAAGGGCGCCGAGCCGCCCAGGTTAATGTTGCGCTCCGCCAGCAGGGACATCAGCCGCTCCATGCCCAGGCCGAAGCCGATGCCCGGCGTGGGCGGCCCGCCCAGGGACTCCACCAGGCCGTCGTAGCGGCCGCCGCCGCAGACGGTGTTTTGAGCCCCCAGACCGGTGTCGAGGACCTCGAACACCGTCTTGGTGTAGTAGTCCAGGCCCCGGACGATGAGGGGATCGATTTCGAATTGGATTTCCAACTGCCGCAGGTAGCCCTGGAGGGAGTCGAAGTGCTCCCGGCATTCATCGCACAAGTAGTCCACGGTGCGGGGCGCCTCGGCCTTGAAGGGGGCGCAGCGCTCGTTCTTGCAGTCCAGCAGCCGCAGGGGGTTGGTGTGGAACCGCCGGGCGCAGTCGGCGCAAAGCTTGTCCTTATGGGGCGCGTAGTAGGCCTGCAGGGCCTCCCGGTAGGCGGGACGGCACTTGGGGCAGCCGATGCTGTTGAGGCGCACCACGAAGGAGCCGGCCCCCAGCTCCTCCAGCAGCATCAGGGGCAGGCTGATGATCTCGGCGTCCAGGGCCGGATCCATGCTGCCCACGGCTTCCACGCCGAACTGGTAATGCTGGCGGAACCGGCCCGCCTGGGGCCGCTCGAAGCGGAACATGGGCGCCGCCAGGTAAAACAGCTTCACAGGCTGGGGCGCCTTGGCCAGGCCGTTCTCCAAGTAGGCCCGCAAGGTCGGTGCCGTGCCCTCGGGGCGCAAGGTCAGGCTGCGGCCGCCCCGGTCCTCAAAGGTGTACATTTCCTTTTCCACCACGTCGGTGGTTTCGCCCACGCCCCGCTCAAACAGTTCCGTATGCTCGATGATGGGCGTGCGCACCTCGGTGTAGCCGCAGCGGCGGCAAAGGGTGCGGATGTGCTCTTCCAGCCGCTGCCACCCTTCCACTTCGGGCGACAGGAGGTCGTAGGTGCCCCGCGGCCGCTTGGTCAGCATCGAACCGGCACCTCCCGGAGGTTTGGAAACAACTCATATGCTATCACCCGGCCGGCGCCGGGGACAACAAAAGGCCCTTCTCCCATGGGCGGCCGGGCCCTTCGGGGCCTGAATCCTTCAGGGCCCGGCCCTTCAACCGCCGGAACGGGGGCTCTCCACCATGAGGGTGACGGGGCCGTCGTTATGGATTTCCACGATCATATGGGCTTGGAAGCGGCCCGTGGCCACGGGCAGGCCCAGGTCCCGCAGGCATTGGACGAAATGCTGGTACAAGGGCTCCGCCTGCTCCGGCGGCGCCGCGTCCACGAAGCTGGGCCGCCGGCCCCGGCGGGTGTCGGCGTACAAGGTGAACTGGGAGACGGCCAGCACCTCGCCCCCCACGTCCAGCACCGACCGGTTCATGCGGCCCTCCTCGTCGGGGAACAGCCGCAGGTGGGCCACTTTGCCGGCCAAATATTCGGCATCGGCGGGTTCGTCTTCCCTGCCGATGCCGACCAATACGACCAATCCATTGCCGATGGCCGCCACCCGGCGGCCGTCCACCGTCACGGAACCCCGGCGGACCCGCTGGACCAGCGCCCGCACAGGCCCCCTCCTCTACTGCTGCGGGTGCACCCGCTCCACGCTGAGGATATCGCGAATGCTCTCGATGCGCCGGCGCAGGAATTCGAAGTGCTCCAGGCTCTTAATCTCCATGATCAAGTCGATCTCGGCCCGGCCGTCCCGGCAGCTGCGGGCCCGGGCCAGCTGGATGTTGGTGCGGGTCTCGGCCACCGCCCGGGCCACGTCGCTCAGCAGCCCCGGCCGGTCCAAGGCTTGGATCATCACCTTGACGGGGTACTGGGCCACTTCCATCCGGTCCCACGACACTTCCACCGCCCTGGCCGGCCCTTCCGCCTGGATGAGATGGCGCAGGTTGGCGCAGTTGCGGTGGTGGATGGACACGCCCCGCCCCCGGGTGATGTACCCCACGATGGGGTCGCCGGGCACCGGGTTGCAGCAGCGGGACAGGCGCACCAGCACGTTGTCGATGCCCTTGACGTGGACCCCCTCGGTGCTGGAGGCGGGCTTGACCTTGCTGTGCCGCACCAGTTCTTCAATGTCGTAGACGTCGGTCTCGCCCACTTCCCGGCGGTACACATCCCGCAGCCGGGACGCCACCTGGGGGCCGCTGATGCCGCCGTAGCCGATGGCCACCAGCAGTTCCTCGGGATCGCTGATTTGGTATTTCTCCGCCACTTCCGCCACCCATTGGTCCACCCACACGTCCTGGAAGGTAAGGCGGAAGGCCTTCAGTTCCCGTTCGATGATTTCCTTGCCCCGGGCCAGGTTCTCTTCCCGGCGCTGCCGCTTCAAGAACTGGCGGATGCGGTTCTTGGCGGTGCTGGTCTTGACGATCTTCAGCCAGTCGGAGCTGGGCCCGGCACTCTGGTTGTTGGTGAGGATCTCCACGATGTCGCCGTTGGCCAGCTTGGTTTCCAGGGGGACGATCTTGCCGTTGATCTTGGCCCCCACGCACCGGTGGCCCACCTCGGTATGGATGCGGTAGGCGAAGTCGATGGGCGTGGCCCCGGCGGGCAGGGCGATGATGTCCCCCTTGGGGGTGAACACGAACACCTCATCGGCGAACACGTCCAGCTTCAGGCTGTCCATGAATTCGCCGGCGTCCTTCAGGTCCGACTGCCACTCCAGGATCTCCCGCAGCCAGGTGAGCTTGGCGTCCAGGTTGGGGTCGGACCGGCCGCCTTCCTTATAGCGCCAGTGGGCGGCGATGCCGTACTCCGCCGTGCGGTGCATGTCCCAAGTGCGGATCTGCACCTCGAAGGGCGCGCCCCGGGGGCCGATGACCGTGGTGTGCAGGGACTGGTACATGTTGGACTTGGGCGTGGCGATGTAGTCCTTGAACCGGCCCGGCAAAGGCCGCCACATGGTGTGGACGGCGCCCAGCACGGCGTAGCAGTCCCGCAGGGAATCCACGATGACCCGGACGGCGATCAGGTCGTAGATCTCCGACAGGTCCCGGCCCCGCATGTAGACCTTGCGGTAGATGCTGTACAGGTGCTTGGCCCGGCCTTGGATGTCGGCCTTGATGCCCAGTTCGGCCAGGTGCTTCCGCAGTTCGTCGATGACCTCGTTGGTGTAGCGCTCCCGCTCCCGGCGCTGCTGGGGGATCTGGCGGGCCAGCTCCCGGTAGCGCTCGGGCTCAAGGTATTTCAGGGCCAGATCTTCCAGTTCCCATTGGATGGTGGAGATGCCCAGCCGGTGGGCGATGGGCGCGTAGATCTCCAGGGTCTCCCGGGCCACCCGCTCCCGCTTTTCGGGCCGCAGGTACTCCAAGGTGCGCATGTTATGGAGGCGGTCGGCCAGGCGGATCAAGATGACCCGGATGTCCTTGGCCATGGCCAGGAACATCTTGCGGAGATTTTCCGCCTGGGCTTCCACCCGGCTCTCGTATTTGATGCGCCCCAGCTTGGTGACGCCGTCCACCAGGAGGGCCGTCTCGGCGCCGAAGTTTTCCTCGATGTCCGACAAGGGGACGCCGGTGTCTTCCACCACATCATGGAGGAGGGCGGCGGCGATGGACGTGGCGTCCAGCTCCATCTCGGCCAAAATGGCGGCCACGGCCACGGGGTGCTCGATGTACGGGCGCCCCGAGGCCCGCACCTGGCCGTGATGGGCAGCCAAGGCCACCTGATAGGCTTTTTCGATGAAGTCCACGGAAGCATCGGGCCGGCTCTTCTTCACCCGGGCTTTGATGGCTTCCACTTGATCGCGGCAGGAAGCTTCGTCCAGCACGACATCGGCGGCCATGGCGCTGCCCTCCTTTCGGGAAAAGGAAATGATGACTTTAAAAATTATAGCACAGCCCTTATAGTGGTTAGGTTTGGGGCGGCTAGGACTGGCCGGCGGCCCGGGGCGGGGCCGGCGCCGCAAACCGGCGGAAGGTGGGGCTGTCGGTCAACTGGACCTGGCTGCCGCCGGTATCCTGAAGCTGCCAGCAGTCGGGCCCGGCGCCGGGCACGGGCTGAAGCAGGCCCAGTTCCAGAAAAACTTGAATGCCCAGGGCGGCTTGGTCCCGGGCCGTCGCTGAACCGGTTCTGCCCGGGGCGGCGTTGCGGCCCAGGGCGGCGCACAGCCCTTCCCAGGTGAAGGAGCCGCCGGCCTCCCCGGCCAGGGAGCGCAGCAGGCGGTACAGGCCGGCCAGCAGGGACCGGTCCAGGGAAACATTAGGAGCCATCGGCCTGGGAGCTGCCTGGGCTGCCGGCGCCGGCGGCACTGCCATCGCTGCCGGCGCTGCCGGTTCTGGCTGCGGGGCTGTAGGGCCGGCGGTGTTGACCACCACCCGCGGCCGCTCCAGCACCAGTTCCTCGATGCGCAGTTGCAGGCGCTCCCGGTCATTGAAGTAGTCCATGACGGGGGTGTGGAGGGCGGTTATGGCCCCGGCGCCCAGCACCGCTGCCAGGCGGTGGCCCTGGCCGAAGGCTATGGCTTTCACCCCTGGGGCCAGGGTCAACTTCAGATGGGCGTCACCGTCGCCGACGGTGCGGGCCTCCATTACCTCCAGCCGGCTGGCCAGCAAGGGCGGCGGGTTGCCGGCGCCCCACGGCTCCAGCCGGGCCAAGTCCAGGGCCAGCCGCCGGTCGATGAAGGCCGGGTCCACATAGGCGTCGGCCACCGCCGTCTCCCGCGGGATATGCTCCCGGGCGGCGGCGAAGGCCTCGGCCAGCGCCCGGCGCAAGGCAGGGATGTGGGCAGCCTCGGCCGTGAAGCCCGCCGCCTGGGCGTGGCCGCCGTGCTTCAGCAGCAGGTGGCCTGCCTCAGCCAAGGCCGCGGCGATGTCGAAGCCGGGGATGCTGCGGGCCGAGCCCTGCCACAGCCCATCTTCAATCTGGGCCAGCAGAACGGGCACCTGCCACTGGTCGGCCAGGCGCCCCGCCACCACCCCCAGGACACCCCGGTGCCATTCCGGGTCGCCCGCCAGGACGGGCTCCGTGGGCGGACCTGCCCGGGCCACCTGGTCCCGCACGGCCCGTTCCACGGCATCCTGGAGGGACCGGCGCCGCAGGTTGACGGTTTCCAGTTCTCCGGCAAGAGGATCGCCTTGGCCTTCATGGGCGGCCAGCAGGTTCAAAGCCAGATCGGCGTGCTCCAGGCGGCCCGCCGCATTGAGGCGGGGCGCCAGTTGAAAGGCCACCTCCCAGGCGCTCAAGGTGCGGGCCTGGATGCGGGCCCGCCGCAGCAGGGCGGCCAGCCCGGGGCGGGGCCGCCGCCGCATGCGCTCCATGCCGAAATAGGTCAAAACCCGGTTTTCACCCGTCAAGGGCACCATGTCGGCGATGGTGGCCAAGGCGGCCAGGTCCAGGCCGGCTTCCCAAAAGGACGAAGCCTCGCCGGCCAATTGGGCCAGGGCCTGGACCAGCTTGAAGGCCACTCCCCCGCCGGCCAGGTGGGGATAGGGATAGCCGTCGTTCAAAAGGGGATGGACGATGATGGCTTCCGGCAACTGGGCCGGCAGAGCGTGATGGTCGGTGATGATGAGGTCCAGCCCCAGCCCGGCGGCCCCTTGGGCCGCCTCCACGGCGGTGATGCCCGTGTCCACGGTCACCACCACCCGCACCCCCTGGGCGGCGGCCCTCGCCAGCACCTGGGCATGCAGGCCGTAGCCGTCACCCAGCCGGTGGGGCAGGTAGTGGGAGACCCGGGCGCCGAGTGCCGTGAGGGCTCCCTTCAGCAGCAAGGTGCCGCAGATGCCGTCCACATCGTAGTCGCCGTAAACCAGGATGGGCTCGCCTTGGCGGGCGGCGGCCAGGAGGCGGCGGGCGGCCTGCTCCATGCCCGCCATGGCCATGGGGTCGTGGAGATATTCCAAGCGGGGTTCCAAGAACGCCCGGGCGCTGTCGGCGTCAAAGCCCCGGGCGGCCAGCACGGCGCCTGCCGCCGGGTGCAGGTCCAAGCTTTGGGCCAGCCGGTCACCCCGGGCCGGCTCCAGCGGGCGTATGGGCCACGGGAAGGAACTCACGCCGGTCCCGGCTCCCCGTCACCCTCTTGGGAAGCCTCCGGGGCTTGGCCGGCCCCTGGACCTGGAGCCGCCCCTGGGGCCTCGGCGCTCTGCTGGGTCGCCTGGGCCTGCTGGGCCTGCTGGGCCGTCTGGCCTGCCTGCTCCGCCGGGGTCTGAGGCGGCTGGGCCGCCAGGCGCTCCTCCAAACGATGGAGTTGGGCGCGCAATTCCTTCTCCCGCTCTTCCATTTCCTTAATTTGAGCCTGCAGCCCGTCGGCCCGGGCCTGCTGCTGCCGCAGCTGGCGGCCCAGGGAAACCTGCCGCACTACCGCCAGCAGGAGCACAGGCAGGGCCCCCACCACAGCGGCGCCGGTGATCACGAAGGCCAGGGGCATCTCATAAGCGAACTGCAAAAAGCGCACTTCCGCGGGGGTAACGTTCTGCACGGCCAGGATCACGATGAGGATGATCAGGACGGCCACCAGCAGCAAACGTAACATGGCCCGCCTCCCCCTTTTTTCTGGGCACAGGTCCATTCATTCCCCATGGAGACGGGTAATTCCTACGCAGGGACGGCACCAGGGAGCCGTTGCGCAAAATTGATATGGATGTTTCTTGAGCCTATAGGGTGGGATTTTGCGTTTTTGGGTCGTAGGGGGCCAGATTTTGCTGGCTAATTTGCCCTGGAACGAGCCTGAACCGCAATCTTTGCTTCATCATCCTCCGGTTCTTGCGCCCGCCGGCGCCTCCCGGCCGGTGCTGGCGAACAGATACTCAACCTTTGCAAACATCAGAGCCCTTTCCGATAGGTGAATTCTTGTTCATCGGCAAGAACCGGCTCTTAATGGATCAGTCAATGCCGGCCGGCTGCCGTCAGCTTTTCCCGCTCGGACGTGGCGATGGCCACCAAGGTGTCGGCTTCCAGCTCGGCCACCACGTACAAATTGCCCCCGGCCGTCTGGACCAGTTCCGACAGGTAGCGTTCGTTGGGCTGGAGGCCGATGCAGGTGAAGGAAGCCCGCAACTGGCGCCACCGGGCTGCCGCCTCCAGGGCGTCCTCCATGGGGTTCTTGCCCAGGTGGGGCACCGTAGGGATGCCGTCGGTGATGAGGATCAGCATTGGGTTGCGGGGCCGGCTTTGCTGGATGTAGGCGGCTGCGTGGAGGAGCCCCGTGGCCAGGGGCGTCAGGCCGAAGGGCCGAATGGAGGCCAGCCCCTTCTCCACCCGGGCGGCGCTGCGGGTGAAGGGTACCGTCACCCGTACCTGGCGCTCCTGGAAGACGATGACCGCCACCTTGTCCCGGGTGCTCAGGAGAAGATGCCGGGCCAGGGTCTTGGCCGCCTGCATCCGTTCACCGCACATGGAGGCGCTGGCGTCCACCAGGAGGCAGATGTCCACCGGCCGGCGGCGCACCCGCCGGCGCACCCGCAGGTCCTCTCCCTGCACTTGAAAAGGAAGGCCCCGTCGGGCCGCGGCGGCCATGACCGTTTCCGGCCAGGCCAGTTCCTGGAGCGGCTCTCCCGGCTCCGGCGCCGTCACCGACCGTCGCCGGGTGACGCCCAGGGTGTCCCGGACCTCCCCGGCCAGGGGGCTGCGGCCCGGCTGGGTCAGGTGTTGGCGGGTCATGCGGCGCATGGCCCGGCGCAAGGCCATCTGGATTTCCCGGTGGTAGCGGTGGAAATGATGCAGCAGGGCCCGGCCCTGCTCCGTCAGGTGCATGAAGCCGCCCTCGTGGCGCAGGTGGCCGTCGGCAGCCAGCTGTCGCAGCACCGACGCCAGGGCATCGCTGCCCACCCGGGAGCCTATCTTCCGCTCCACATCGCCCCGGCGGGCGCCTTTGGCCAGCAATTCCAGCAGTTCCACGGCCAGGGTGGGGGAATCCAGGCTTTGGGCCAGTTCAATGGCTTTGTGCCGGTGGCCGGCCCCTTGAACCACGGCGGCCGCCACGTCCGGATCCGTCAGCCTGGGTTCTGCCGGTTCCGAGCCGGTGCCCGATGCCGCCTCTCCCCGCCTGCCCCGCCCGGCCCCGGCGCTTCCGCCGGCGTCGTTGCCCCGCAGCCAGGAGTCGGAAGTGGACGAGTAGTCATCCAGGGGAATGTCGTCGGCCCCGTCGTCCCTGCTCTCGATGAGGCCGTCGATTTTCCGCAGTTCCAGCCCCTGCTCCACGATGGCCGCTTCGGCGCCGGCCACCAGGTAGAACAGCAGGGGGCTGTGCCGGGGCCAGGCCAGGCAGGCCACGTGGATGTGGTGCCGGTGGGCCGCCCGGAGGGACGGCCGGGTGCCGTAATCGAGGCTGCCGGTGATGCGCCCGCCGCCGGTGCCCGTCTGGATGTCGATGAAGTGCTGCAGTTCCTCCCGCACGTTGAATTCCCGGGTGTAGCGCTCCACGGCGGTCAGCAGGCTGCGGGCCACCCGCCGGTGATCCACGTCCCCCAGTTCATGAAAGATGTCCAGGTGATAGATCTGGCCTCGCTGGGAGCGGCCGTAGAACACCTGGCCGGCGTCGTGGTTGCACAAGATGGTGACGTACCCCGGCTGCCGGCTGCTCAGGAGATGGACGCACGTGCTGAAAACCGTCGTCTCGCCCAGGAGGACCCCTTTGCCCATGGCGGCCCTAGCCACGGCCAGGGAGCCCCACTGCTGGAGAGCCGGAAAGGCGGGCCGCAGGAGCAAGTTGGACACCGACGGGGAAAGGTTCATGGCCGGGCGTCGCTCCCGGCATGGCCGGGGAATTGGTTGGCGGCTATCAGGCGCCGGTAAACCTTATGGGGCGCCATGAACCGCAGGGCCGTCGCCCGGTGGGGAGGCGCCGGCATCAGGCCCGGATCGCCGCCCCCCACGCCGGGGATGCCGTGGCGCCCGTCGCCGCCGTCGGTTCCGGGGCGGCCGGCAGACCAATCGGCGCCGTTGCCGCCTTCCCGGCCGCTGCCCTCCGGCGGAGTTTTGGCAGAATTGTCACCGGCCCGGCCGCCGGTTGGATCATCCCAGCCATCGCCCAGCCAGGCCCGCAGCCGCTGCAGCCAGCCGTTGGCGCCGGCCCTCGCCGCCCCGTCGGGATGGCCCGCCCCTTGCCCCGGCAAGGAGCCGCCGGATGCCTGCATGGCCCGGCCGCCCGGGCCGTCCAAGCCGCCCATACCGCGGCCCGGCTGGTCTCGGCCGGGGGCTGTTCCCCATGATCGGGAATCGGCCTGGGCAGACCCGCTGCCACCGCCGTATCGGTCCAGGTTGAAATCATCGCCGGCACCGCCCGCCGGCCGGCCCCCTTGCCCCTGGCCCGAACCCGCCGCGGAATCCGGCGGGGCATGCACCTGGCCGCCGGCGGAATCCACCAGCATCTGCTCCGGGGCTCCCCGGGTCCCCGCCAGCTCCGCCAGCAGTTCCGACAGGACCCGGGCTTCCACCCGGTGGCCCAGCACTAAGGTGGCCACCGCCAGCAAGTCGGACCTGACCACCCGGCGACGCCCGGCCCGCTGGGCAGCGATGCGGGCGGCCCACTGCCAGGCTTCCACCGCCCGGAGGCTTTCCAAATCGTAGCGCACGTACAGTTGGGCCAGCAGGTCCCGCTCACTGCCGCCCAACTCCGGCAAGGCCCGGCCCGTCCGGGCCAAAAGGGCCATGCGCCGCCGCCGCAGGCGCCGGGTCTCCCCCGGGCCGTCTTGGTCCCCGCGGCCGGCGCCCGCCAGGCGACCGGCGCCGGCTATACTGTCCAAAATGCGCCTCACCTGGGCCGGCGAATCGGGGCGGCTGACGGGCACGGTGAAATCGAAGCGGTCCGCCAGCTGCCGCCGGATGTCCTCCAGGGGGCCCGGCTCCTCGTCGGGGTTGGAGGCGGCCCAAACCGACACCTGCACCGGCAGTTCCACCGGCGCTAGGCCCGACTCCTCAATCTGCAGCCGCCCCGGCCGGGTGCCCATGACGTCCAGCAGCACGTCGGCCAGTTCGGGGGCCGTATCGGCCAGGCGGTTGATTTCGTCGATGAAGACGATGCCCCGGTGGGCCTTGGCCAAGGTGCCCGGCAGGAGCACGGCGCTGGGCGCCTCTCCCTGGGTGATGCGGCTCAAGTCGATGGTGCCCACCACGGTGCCCAGCTTGGCCGAATGGGAAACTTCCAGAAAAGGCATGGGCACCCACTCGGTGCCGATGGCGCGGATTTCCCGGGGCGACAAGCCTTTATGGTGGGGGCAATGGGGCCTGCCGGGGGAGCAGTTGTACAGGCAGCCTTTGATCCGCTTGATGCGCGGGAGCACGTCCCGGACCGAGCGCAGGATGCTGGTCTTTCCCGTTCCCCGCACCCCTTCGGCGTGAATATGAAAAGGCCAGCCCAGCCGGGTGGACAGTATCGACAGTTCGGCGGCCAGAAACAAGGCCTCATTTCCCCCGTGACGCACCAAATCGGCATACCGGCGCAAGGGATTCCCTCCTCAGAAACGGGCGACGTGCGAGCCATGACCGTGGGCTGTCGGGCGGCGTTCGTGGGGATATTGTGAGCGAAGGCGGGGGGCTTTACCCACCGCCCCCCCTGCAGACCCCTGGAAAGAGCGGTGGAATTTAGGCGGCGACTTGCACCGGGGCGGTGGAAATGCTGAGAGCAGAAAGGAGCATGCCCTCGATGAGCAAGCCAAGGGATCCATCTGCCGGCGATGCCGCCGGGGATGCCGCCGACCCCCGGGACTCCCATCAGCCCATGGGCGCCTACTTCCAGCGGGAGCCCCATTTCCAAGTGCCGGCGGTGACCGCCTACTTCTCGTCCCGCCGCTGGGCCGAGGCGGCCGCCGAAGCCCTCAACAAGGAAGGCTTCACCGAGGTGGACATCGACCGCATCAGCCAAGGAGGGCCCAGGGGCAGCCTGTCGGACACGGGCTTTCCCATCCACTTAGTCCGGGAGGAAGATCGGAGCCAGCGGGTGGCCGATGCCGCCCATCCCGCGGTCAGCGGCATGAGCGCCCCCGAACTGCTGGACAGCGCCCCTTACTTGTTGACGGTGCTGGTGAACAGCGCCGAGGAGCGCCGGCGGGCGGCGGCTGTGCTGGAGAACAGCAAAGGCCGCCTTCGTTAAGGCGGGCAAAAACGAATTCGCCGCGACGGCCACCCAAGGAGACGGCAGCCGCCCGCGGCGAAAACGTGAGCCATTTTTCAATTCAAGCCTAAGAAGGCAAAGGGTTTACGATGACGTCGACTTAGGAAGCGTCGTCGGCGTCGTCACCGTTGTCTTCGCCAGCATCGTCGCCGGCGTCATCGGCCGCATCGTCCGCATCATCGGCGGCGTCCGCGGCGTCATCCGCATCGTCGGCAACGTCATCAGCATCATCTGCGCCATCGTCGGCGTCATCAGCATCGTCTGCTGCGTCGTCGTCTTCGGTATCTACGTCTTCGACGGGAGCTCCGTCATCGGCATCGTCTTGGCTGTCGTCGTCGGCGGGTGCACCACCGCCACCCCCACAAGCTGCCAGTACCAGCGCCAGCATGATCGCCAGCACTACCAACAGCGGACGGCCGAACAACCGACTGCGCCGAAGTGTCATGAAAAAACCTCCTTGAAGGTTCAGCGCACAACAACCATGGCTCCCGGTCACCGTGCGCTGGCAAAGATTTTTGTTTCGCCATGTAAAATACCACCTCTGGGCCGGAAATCCTGCAAAATTGACGTCCTGTGCTCCCGGTCCTATAATGGCAGGTACGGGTTGTAGCGCAGTCCGGTTAGCGCGCCACGTTCGGGACGTGGAGGCCGTGGGTTCAAATCCCACCAACCCGACATCACAGGATCGGATCTGAGCCCGGTGGGAAGCCGGGCTTTCTCTTTTTGTCGCCGAGTTCAGGTCTCCAAAAACGCTGCCGGCAGGCTGCCCCACAAAAAATGGCTGAACTGAAAAGGCCCGGATGAAACATCTGCTGCGTTTTCGGACATCGTTCTGCGGAAAATTTGGCTGATAAACAGCACAAGAATGATGAACTAGCCCTGATTTTGGGCTCATTCCTGCGCAATCCGGATTTTTGCACCGCAAAAAATCGCCCCCTAGCGACTGAAAACTCAATAGTTGGCCCGCTAGGCCAGAAAATCTTGTGCGATTTTTTGCGCTACCTCATTAAGGGAAAGGTGGAGCAGGCCTGGCAGGCCGTCAAGGGGGAGCCGGTGCATCTCTTCTACGAGGAAGACGCCCAAGAGGCGCGACGAACTGGGCAGAAAAATCCCTGGACCAGGAGGAGCCCCGATTTAACGTCCTACCGATTTAACGTCCTACTTTTGTGACGAGGGTGAAACAGACTCGGAGCCCTCGCCGGAATAATCCTGCTCCAAGGCATGGGTGTTACCCCGCCATTCCTTGGCCCCGCCGGGGGTGCGCTCATGGAAGTCGGCGCAGTGTAGATCCACATGGGATCCGGGCACGAAGGCGAGTTTGATTTCGTCTTTTCCGCAGATGCCGCCGTCGTTGTGGGTGCAGTTGGTGGCGGCGCAGACCACGACCGTCATGGAACCCCTCCTCACCATAAGTATTTCCGCCGGCCCGCAGGCTATGGCCCGCCGCCAAGAGCCGCGGCGGGCTTGCGCGGCATGCTGTGGTTTCTGTGGCATCCGGCGGGCCCTGATGGGGCCGGTACCAGCCTCCCGACAAGTCCATAAGATGGGGAAGACCCGGCGGCGGCAGGTCTGATCCCGCGCCCGGCAGGGGCAGCGGAGGTGCACAAAGAGGAGGGGGTCCTGGTGGGGTTGCCGGCCACCCTGGTGGTTGCTCTTGCCTTGAGCGTCGATGCCTTTTTCGCCGGCGCCGCCTTCGCCGTCCGCAGGGTGAAGGTGCCCGCCCTGTCGGCCCTGGTGGTGGGCGGCATGTCGGGCCTGCTGGTGCTGGCTGCCCTGCTGGCGGGTCAACGCCTGGCCGGGATCTTGCCGCCCGGGCTGACCCCCTGGCTGGGGGGCGGCCTGCTGGTGGGGCTGGGCTGCTGGCTGCTGGCCCGGCGGCCGGCCGCCGACCCAGCGGTGGAAACATGGCCCGACTTCGACCGCTCGGGGGACATCTCCCTGGGAGAAGCCGTTTGGCTGGGCATCGCCCTGGCCATTGACGCCGCGGGCACCGGCATCGCCATGAGCCTGGGGGGCCGGCCGGGCCCGCTGCTCCCCATCGCCGTGGCCCTGGCCACCACCCTGTCCCTGCTCCTGGGCGCCTTCGCCGGCGCCCGGACGGCGCCCGCCGCCGGCCGCTCCTGGCTGGCAGCCTACTTGCCGGGCACCATCTTCATCGTGCTGGGCCTTACCAGGATGCTGGCCCGCGGCCCCTAGGAGAGCCGCAAGCCAATAAGCCGCCTCCCCGGCGGCAGGAACGTCCCCGTCAACTGTGGAAAGTCGGAAGGCAGCACCCTTTGCCTGCCGCATCAGTCCGCGGACCCCAGCGGGGAGGGCTGGTTGTGTCCCGCCACCACTCCACCTTGACCATCGGCCTGAACGTGCGGGCCGCCCGGAAAGCCAAAGGGATGAGCCTGACGGAACTGGCCCGCCGCGCCAACGTTTCCAAGGCCTATTTGTCCCAGATGGAAAACTACCCGGAGAAGCAGCCGTCGGCGGAGATCGTGTACCGGCTGGCCCGGGCCTTGGATGTGCATGTCACCCAGTTGATGGGTGTGGACAACGGGCCCCATGAGCCGGCCCGGCAGGAGGCGGCCGCCACCGTCGAAGCGCCATCCCTGAAGCCCCTGCCCGATGCCTTGCGCATCTTCTGGCGGGAAAACCCCCAGGTGCCGGCGGAGGACATCGCGGCCCTGGCCGGGCTGTCCATTCAAGGATGGGATCCCGCCACACCCACCGACTACTGGCTCATCTACACCGCCATCCGGGCGGCGGCGGCTCCTTACCGGGAACAGGGCCGGTTACCGAGCACACACCTTGAAAGGCGCCTATAACCGGAAACGCCGGCTCAGCGGCTCCGGACCCGGGCAGCACCGGACCGGGCAATACCGGACCCGGGCCAATGGAAGGGCAGCCTCTTACCCGGCGGTGCCCGCCGGAGTGCCCGCCGGCGCGCCCACCGTGGCGCCGGCGTCCGCTCCCTCGGTTGCGTCGGGCCCGGCCACGACGGTGACGCTCTTGTCGGGCCGGATGTGCTTCTGTACCACCGCCAGCAGGTCTTCGGCCGTCAGGCCCCGGATGAGATCGGGATACCGCTGCAGGTAGTCGAAGCCCAGTTGATACCGCTCCATGGCCAGGAGCAGGTTCACCATGCCTGCCGCCCGCTCCAGGCGCAGGGGCAGGGAGCCCAGGAGATAGCCCTTGGCGTCCTCCAGCTCCTGCTGGGTGACGGGGCTCCGGCTGAAGGCCTCCAATTCCGCCATGATGGCGGCCAGAGCCTGGTCCACGGCGCCGGGCCCCACGCCGGCCCGGACCATCCAGATGCCGGCCTTTTCGTAGCCCACCAGCAGGCTGTAGGCGCTGTAGGCCAAGCCCAGGCGCTCCCGGACGTTGGCGCCGATTCGGCCGCCCAGGCCCAGCCGGCCCAGAATCAAGTTGGCCATGGACAAAGCTTCGTATTGGGGATCGGTGCGGGCTGGCCCCGGACCGCCCACGGCGATCTCGCTCTGGCTCTTGCCCGGCAAGGTGATGCGTATGGGCTCCTGGGGCCGGGCAGCCTCTCCCGGCGAGGTCTCAGCGACGCCGGGGGCATCGGCCTCCGGGACCTGCCAATGGCCGAAGGCGGCTTCGATGGCGGGCACCAGCCGGTCCACATCGATGTCGCCCACCACCGCCAGGGCGGCGCCTTGGGGCGTGTAGTGCCGCCGGTGGAAGGCGGCCAGATCACCGGCAGCCAGCCGGGCCACCGTGTCCTTGTAGCCCGAAGTGGGCAGCCGGTAGGGATGGCCGGGCGGGAAGACCTGGCGCCGCAGTTCCCGTTCCGCCACGTAGTCGGCGTCGTCCTCGGCCTCTTCCAGCCGGGCTATGGTCTGCCCCTGGATTTTCTCCACTTCTTCGGGAAGGAAGGCGGGCTCCAGGGCCACCTCGGCCATGATTTCCAAGGCCCGGGGCAGGTCCTCCAGCAGCGTGCGCATGTCCACCGATGCCACATCGGCGCCGGAGCCCGAGGACAAGTCCATGCCCAGGCCCTCGGTCTCGGCGAACAGCTCCTCTGCCTTGCGCCGCCGGGTGCCCCGGGTCAAGGCGGCGGCCGTCAAGGCGGCCAGGCCCGCCGTCTCCGGCGCGTCCAACCGGCTGCCCGCCTGCACTTCCAGGGACAGGCAGGCAAAGGGCAGGTCCGGCCGCCGGAAGGCCAGGATGGTCAGGCCGTTGGCCAAGGGGTGTCTAAAGATTTCATCCGGCCCTGGCAGATTCAACGCTGCCCACCTCCAGCCCGTTGGCCCCGGTGGGCAGGAACCAGCCCACCGTCCGGTTATCGGCATGCAGGTATTCCCGGACGACCCGGCTCACCTCGGCGGCGGGCACGGCGGCAATGCGGTCGGGCAAGGTAGCGAAGTCGTCCAGCTGGTTGATGATGGCCAGGCGGCCCAGGAGCATGGCCTGGCCCACCACGCCCTCCATGCTGTACAGCCACTGGGCCCGCAGCTGCTTGACGGCCCGCTCCAGCTCCTCCGCCTCCGGCTCCTCCCGGCCCAGCTTGTCGATCTCCTCGAAAGCCGCCTTCTCCACCTCGTCCACGTCGGCCCCCGGCTGGAGGGATACGTGGAGGCCGAAGAGCCCGGGATCCCGGGTGCGCATCAGGTAGGTGCCGGCCCGGGTGGCCAGGCCCGTGTCCACCAGGCGGCGGTACAGCCGGGAGGTGCGGGCGGTGCCGCCCCCGTGGCCGTTGACGGCCTTGCCCCCCGACAGGATGCCGTCGGCCACCAGCAGGGGCACCAGGTCGGGATGGTCTGCCGCCGGAATGTGGTAGACCACCTGCATATAGGGAGCCGGCCCGGGTCGGCGCACCGTCACCCGCCGCTCCCCATGCTGCTTGGGCTCCACCGGCCGCACCTCCGGGGGCTCGGGGCCCCGGGGGATGTTCCCGAAGAAATGCTCCACCCGGGACAGCAGGTGCTCCGTGTCGAAGTCCCCCACGGCCACCAGGATGGCGTTGTTGGGCACGTAGTAGCGGCGGTAGTGCTGGTAGAGCTCATCCCGGGTGATGGACCGCAGGTCGCCCATGGTGCCGATGACGCTCTGGCGGTAGGGGTGCACATGGTAGGCGGTGGACTGGACCGCCTCCTGCAGCCAGAACCCCGGGTAGTTTTCCGAGCCCTGGCGCTCGCTGATGATGACGGTGCGCTCCTTCTCCACCTGCTCAGGGTCGAACAAGGAATTGGTCATGCGGTCGGCTTCCATGTCCAGCATCAAGTCCAGGTGCTCTTTGGGCATCACTTCGAAATAGGCGGTGAAGTCCAGCCAGGTGAAGCCGTTCCACTGGCCACCCTTGCTGGTTACCAGTTGATCCAGCCGGCCCTTGGGATAGCGGGGCGTGCCGTTGAACTGCATATGCTCCACCCAGTGGGAAATGCCCGTACTGCCCGGCACCTCGTTGCGGGACCCCACCCGGTACCACATGAAAATGGCCACCACGGGCACCCGCCGGGATTCCCGGGTCACGATCTGCAGGCCGTTGGCCAGCTCGTGGGTTTGGATCATGCACCGACCCCTCCTTTCTCCTGGGGCTCTGAGGCCTCTTTCCGGCCGTCGACGGCCGCCAGCAAGTCTTCCACCACGCTGTCGGGATCCCGCCGGCCCTCGGCGATGGCCGCCACCGCCTCCGACCATAGGCTGCGGGCCTGGGCGGCCTGCTGCAGGTCGGCCACCAGGCGCTCGGCGGCGCTCTCCCACAACTGCTGCTCCGCCAAGCGCCGTCGGCGAGCGGCGGTGCGGCCGCTGGCCCGGACGAACCGGCGGTGCTCGACGATGGCTTCTATAAGTTCCTCGATGCCTTCCCCGTCCCGGGCCACGGTCTTGATGACCGGCGGCCGCCAATGGCCGTCGTCCTCCCCGGGATGGCCGGGGCCCAGGGCCAGCATGGCCTTCAACTCCGTCACCGTCCGGTCGGCCCCTTCCCGGTCGGCCTTGTTGACGACGAAAATATCACCGATTTCCAGGATGCCGGCCTTGAAGGCCTGGATTTCATCACCCAGGCCCGGCGCCAGGACCACCAGCACCGTCTCGGCCAGGCCCATCACTTCAACTTCAGACTGCCCGGCCCCGACGGTCTCCAACAAGATGGGGTCAAAGGAAGCCGCTGCCATAACTTGGAGCACCGAGGCGGTGGCCCGGGAAAGGCCGCCCACCCGTCCCCGGGTGGCCACGCTGCGGAAATACACATCATCGTCCCGCTCGGCGGTCATGAGCCGCACCCGGTCGCCCAGCAATGCGCCGCCGGTGAAGGGGCTGCTGGGATCCACCGCCAGGACGCCCACCCGGCGCCCCCGGGCCCGGTAGGCCCGGGTCAAGGCGGCCACCAAGGTGCTCTTGCCCACCCCCGGTGCGCCGGTGACGCCGATGATGGCCGGGTCCGCCGCCAGGGGGTAGATGTGGCGCAGTATGTCCCGGGCCGCCGGGTCCCGGTTTTCGATGAGGGTGATGGCCCGGGCCAGGGCCCGGCGGTTGCCGGCCAGTAGCCCTTGGATCAAGTCCTGGGTGCCGCTGCCCTTCATGTCAACCAATCCAGAAGGTCGGGGGCGTGATAGGTGAGGATCAAATCCGCCCCGGCCCGCTTCATGCCCGTCAAGGTTTCCAGCACCACGGCCCGCTCGTCGATCCAGCCCTGGGCGGCGGCGGCTTTGATCATGGCGTACTCGCCGCTCACGTTGTAGGCCGCCACGGGCGCCGTGCCCTGCTCCTTGACGGCGGCCACCACATCCAAGTAGGCCAGGGCCGGCTTGACCATTACGATGTCGGCCCCTTCCTCTACATCCAAGGCGGCTTCCCGGATGGCCTCCCGCCGGTTGGCCGGGTCCATCTGGTAGGTGCGGCGGTCGCCGAAGGCCGGCGCCGATCCGGCGGCTTCCCGGAAAGGCCCGTAGTAAGCCGAGGCGTACTTGGCACTGTAGGCCATGATGGCCGTCTGGGTGAAGCCGGCCTGGTCCAGGGCGGCCCGGATGGCCCCCACCCGGCCGTCCATCATGTCCGAAGGGGCCACCACGTGGGCCCCGGCCCGGGCATGGGTTACCGCCATGTCGGCGAGAATTTCCAAAGTCTCATCGTTGTCGATGACCCCGTCCGTCACGATGCCGCAGTGACCGTGGCTGGTGTAGCCGCACAGGCAGACATCGGTCATGATCACCAGGTCGGGGAATTCCCGGCCCAGGGCGGCGCAGGCCTGGGCCACCGGCCCCTCGGGGTCGGTGGCGCTGCTGCCCCGCTCGTCCTTGGCATCCACCACGCCGAAGAGCATGACGGCCCGCAGCCCCTTGTCCACCAGGGGCGCCAGTTCCTGGACCAAGAGGTCCACCGACCGGCGGTGCTGGCCGGGCATGGCGTGGATGGGCTCGCGCACGCCGCTGCCCGCCACGACAAACACAGGATAAATCAGGTCGCTGGGTCGCAGCTCCGTCTCCCGCACCAGGCTGCGCATGGACTCCGACCGGCGCAGGCGCCGCAACCGCGTTACGGGAAAACCCATGGCCCCACCCCGTCTCCCATTGGTGGCCGGCCTGCTCAGGCCAGTTCCACCGGTACTCGATCCAAAACTTGAATGGCTTGGGGATCCACCCGGCACCGGAAGGCTGATACCGCCACCCCCGCGGCCGCCGCTGCGGCCAGGGCGTCGGCGAAGTCCGGGTCCGCCTGCCGGTGAGGGCTGAAACGGCGGGCGTCGTCCCTCTGGATGAAAAAGATGACGGCGCCCCGGTCGCCGGCCGCCACGGCCTGCTGCAGTTCCAGCAAATGACGGGTGCCCCTGAGGGTGGGCGCATCGGGAAAAAGCGCCGTCCCCTCCTCCACCAGATTACAAGACTTTGTTTCCACCCAACAGCGCCGGCCCGGACCCGTGAGCAGGAAATCGATGCGGCTGCCCGCCAGGGCCACCTCCGCCTGGAGTTCCGTATATTCCTCGAATCCGAGCAGGGCGCCCCCCTGGAAGCAGGCGCGGAACAAATGGTTGGGCATCCTGGCGTCCACCGAGACCCAGCGGCCTTCGTGACGGATGAGCAGCAGGTCGCCGGCGGTGCGGCGGCCCTCCCGGCGACTGGGATGGTACAGCACCGGCGCCCCCGGCACCAGCAGTTCCGTCATGCGGCCGGAGTTGGGCAGGTGGAGGGTCAAGGCTTCCCCCGCCTCCGTCTCGATCTCCACGGCGAAGCGGTTGGGCCGCCGGACAAAGCGGCCCCCGGCCAGGGGCTGGGGCCACTCCACCCCGCAGGCGCCCCGGGCAAAGGTTTCGGCCACCGGGCATCCTCCCGTTTCCTGTATGATATCCTGACGTCGAACCGCGAGGAGCAAGAGCCGGCACGGGAGGAGCATGGTGCGTTGGAACAAGAGGAACCCCTGTCCGAGCCCCTTTCCCTGGCGGGCCGGCGGGTGCTCATCACCCGCGCCCGGCACCAGGCGGGGGAAATGGCCGCCATGGTCCGCGACTACGGGGGCACGGCCCTATGCCTTCCCCTGACCGCCCTGGGCCCCCCGGCGGACCCGGCTCCCTTGGACCGGGCCCTGGCCGGCCTGGACCAGGTCCACTGGCTGGTGTTCACCAGCCCCAATGCCGTTGACTTCACCTTGTCCCGCTTGAAAGACCTTAAGGGCGCCCAGGCCGCCGAAGCCTTGAGCCGCTGCTCCCTGGCCGCCGTAGGCCCCGGCACCGCAGCGGCCCTGGCCCGGTGGGGCCCCCAGGCCCGGCTCATGCCCACCAAATTCCGGTGGCAGGAACTGGCCCAGGAACTGTTGGCCCAATCCCGGCCCGGCGACCATTTTCTCCTGCCCCGCAGCGACCGGGCGGTGCCCCAACTGCCCGCCGTCCTCCAGGCCGCCGGCCGCCGGGTCACGGAAGTAGAAGCCTACCGTACCCATCTCCTGTACGACCAGCAGGAGCCCCTGGCCCAACTTCTTACGGAAGGCGACCTGGACGCCGTCACCTTGACCAGCCCTTCGGCGGTCACGGTGTTTGCGCCCGTCTGGCAGCAGCTTGAGGAAAGAGGGAGCCTGCAAAAGAAGCCTCTTCTGGCCTACATCGGGCCCAACACCGCCGACGCCGGCCGGGCCCGGGGCCTGCCGGTGGACTTGGTTCCCCGCCACGCCCTGGCGTCAGAACTGGTGGCGGCCCTGGCCCGGGTTCTGGGTCCCGCCCCTTAGGCCCGCCCCTCAGTCCGTTCCGGGCCCTGAAGTGTGGGCGGCCAGGATCTCCCGGCCCCCCGCGGCCCAAAGCTGTTCTCCCAAACTGCGGCCCAATTTTTCCGCCTCACCGGCCGGGCCGCTGCCGCCGGCGGTCAGAAAAGGCTCGCCTTTAGGATCGGCGGCGAAGGTGGTCATGGTGATCTGGTCGCCTTCTACCTGGGCCAGGGCGCCCAGGGGCACGGCGCAGGTGCCGCCCATGACCGACAGAAAGGCCCGCTCCGCCAGGACCGCCTTTTCCGTGGCCTCGTCGTTGATGGAGCGGACCCAGGCGGCGGCCTGCTCGTCGTCCCGCCGCACCTCCACCGCCAGGGCTCCCTGGGCCACGGCGGGGATCATTTCCGTCACATCAAAGTAGGCCAGGGGCAGAGATGCCAAACCGAGACGCTTCAAACCCGACGCCGCCAGGATGATGGCGTCGTACTCCCCCGCTGCCAGCTTCTTCAGGCGGGTGTCCAAGTTGCCCCGGATGGGCTCCGTCTTCAGGTGGGGAAAGTTGCGGGCCAGCACGGCCCGGCGGCGCACACTGCTGGTGCCCACCACCGCCCCCGGGGGCAGCAGTTCCAGCACCGCCCCCGCCGAGGCCCCTTCCGCCAGGGCGGCGGCAGCCGGGCCCTCCCGGCCTTGGGGCAGCACCACCACGTCCCGGGGGTCCTCCCGGGCCGGGAAAGCGGCCAGCATCAGGTCGTCGGGCTGGAAAGAGGGCAAATCCTTGGCGCTGTGCACCGCCACGTCGATTTGACCCTGCTGCAGGGCCCGCTGGATCTCCTTGACGAAAACGCCGGGGCTGCCCAGAGCCGACAAGGGCACGTCCCGGCGGCGGTCGCCCAAGGTTTCGATGGTTACCAAAGTGACTTCCAGATGGGGATGCCGCTCCCGGATGGCGGCCCCCACCATGGCGGCCTGGGTGCGGGCCAAGGGGCTGCCCCGGGTGCCGATGCGCAGGACGTCGGGCATGCCCCTAACCGACCTTCGGCGCCTGGGGCGGCTCCTGGTCGCCCGCCGGCAGGTTAAACAGCTCGCTGACGGCCTTGGCGTACCAGCGGCCCTCGTCCTGGCCGGCCCACTCCCGCAGCAGGGCCGTGGGATGGCTGAGAACCTTGTTGATCATGGCCGCCGTGGCCGTCTCGATGATTTGCCGCTGGCGCTCGTCCAGGTCCGGAATCTTGTTGAAGATGCGGCGCAGTTCCGCCTCCCGGATTTCATAGGCCATGGTCCGCAGGGACCGGATGACGGGCACTACCTCCTGGGTGCTGAGCCAGTGGCCGAAGTGCTTGACTTCATCCTGGATGATGGCTTCCACTTGGGGAATTTCCAGCTGCCGGGCCCGCAGGTTGCCGTTGACGGCCACCGAGATCTGGTCGATGTCCACCAGCCGCACGCCGGGGAGTTGGGCCGCCGCCGGGTCCACATCCCGGGGCACGGCCAGGTCGATGATGTACAGGCCGCCCTTGCCGGCGGGGTCTGGGCCCTCGCCCCACCGGCCGCTGGCCTGCAGGGCCCTGGCCAGCATGTCCCGGGTCAGGATCCAGCCCCGGGAACTGGTGGAACTGATGATGATGTCGGCCGCCGGGATGTAGGCCGGCAGTTCGTCCAGGCCGATGGCCCGGCCGCCGTACTCCTCGGCCAGGGCCAGGGCCCGGCCGGCGGTGCGGTTGGCCACCACCACCGCCCGGGCGCCGGCGGCCTGGAGGCTGCGCAGCACCCCTTCGGCCGTCTCCCCGGCGCCGACGATCATCACCACGCGATTTTCCAAATCGGGGAACAGGTCTTTGGCCCACTGCACCGCTACCCCGCTGACGGAAAGGGCGTGCTGGCCGATGGCCGTTTCCGTCCTGGCCCGCTTGCCTACCCGCAGGGCTTCGCTGAACAGCTGGTGGAGCAACTTGTCCACCGTACCGGCGGTTTGGGCCTGGGTGTAGGCCTGGCGCACCTGGCCCAGGATCTCCCCTTCGCCCACCACCATGGCGTCCAGCCCGCAGGCGACGCGGAACAAATGCCGGGCAGCTTCATGGTCCCGGTAACTGTAGAGCAGGGGGCGCAGCTCCGAAAGGGGCATGTCCCCCCACCGGCTCAGGAAGTCCAGAATGGACTCCAAGCCCACATGGTACGGATCCACCACCGCGTATATCTCGGAACGATTGCAGGTACCCAGCCAGGCCGATTCCCTGACCCCGTCCAAGCGGGCCAGAGCGTTGCGGGCCTCGGCGGCTTGGGCGCCCGTCCAGGCGAACCGTTCCCGCACTGCCACAGGGGCCGTCCGGTGATTCAACCCCAGGACCAGCAGTGTCATGCCGTAGGCAACCCCTTACCCCAGTATTTCTTTAACGTGCTCGGCCACCTGCCAGGGCAGCTCCGCCACAGCGGCGCCCGCCGCCGACAGGGCCTTGACCTTGCTCTCGTAAGTGCCGCGGCCCCGTTCGATGATGGCCCCGGCATGGCCCATCCGCTTGCCCGGAGGCGCCTCCTTGCCGGCCAAGTAGGCCACCACGGGCTTGGACATATCCTTGATGTACTCCGCGGCTTCTTCCTCGGCGGTGCCGCCGATCTCGCCCACCAGCACCACCGCCTTGGTGTCGGGATCCTTCTCGAAAGCCTGGAGCATCTCAATAAATGATACCCCTACAACCCGGTCGCCGCCCATGCCTACGACCGTAGTCTGGCCGTAGCCGGCGTCGGTGAGCCCGGCGGCGATTTCGTAGCTCAAGGTGCCGCTGCGGGCCACGATCCCCACGGGGCCGGGCTTGTAGATGTGGTTGGGCATGATGCCGATCTTGCTCTTGCCCGGCGAGATGATGCCGAAGGTGTTGGGCCCGATGACCGTCGCCCCGCGGCTGCGGGCGAAGGCGGTGACTTCCAGGGCGTCCTTCAGGGGCACGTGCTCAGTGATGGCCACCACCAGCTTGATGCCCGCGTCGATGGCCTCAAAGGCGGCATCAGCGGTGAAGGGAGCGGGCACGAACAGGATGGAGGCGGTGGCCCCGTGCAGTTCTACGGCCTGCTCCACGGTGTCGTAGACGGGGACCCCATGGACTTCCTGGCCTTCCCGGCCGGGGGACACGCCCGCCACGATGCGGGTGCCGTACTCCAGCATCTGGCCCGTATGGAAGCTGCCCTGGTTGCCGGTGATGCCCTGGACTACAACCCTAACCTTTTCATCCAACAAGACCGCCATCAGTTGCCACCCCCTCGGGCCAGTTCCACCACACGGGCTGCGGCTTCATCCATGGAGCGGTAGGCCTGGATGCCTTCCTGGCGGAGAAGTTCCACGCCTTCCTCCTCGTTGGTGCCCACCAGGCGCACCACCAGGGGCACGGGAATGCCCTGGTTCTTCTTCACATGGATGATGGCCTTGGCCACGTCGTCACAGCGGGTGATGCCGCCGAAGATGTTGACCAGGATGGCCTTGGGGTTGGTGGAAACCAGGACGCCCATGGCCTGGGCCATGGGCTCCACGGCGGCGCCGCCGCCGGCGTCCAGGAAGTTCATGGCCTTGCCGCCGTAGCGGGCCAAGACGTCGATGGTGGCCATGGTGATGCCGGCGCCGTTGGCCATGACGGCGATGTCGCCGTCCAACTCCACGTAGGACAGGCCGATTTCCCGCACCTTGGCCTCCAGGGGCGTGGCCTCGCTGGTGCGGGGCAGGTCGGGCTGGCGGAACAATGCTTCGTCGTCGATGTTGAGCCGCCCGTCGGCGGCGATGAGCCGGTCGCCCGAGATGACCAGGGGGTTGATCTCGGCCATCTCGGCATCGGTGGATTCAAAAACCTTGTACAACTTCACGGCGATGTCGGCGAACTGCCGGGCCAGGCCGCCCTCCAAGCCCAGGCGGCGGGCCAGATCCCGGCCGATGTAGGGGCGCATGCCCCAGGGCACATCCACATGCCGCTTGATGATCTGGCCTTCGGGCACTTCCTCGATGTTGACACCGCCGCTGGCGCTGGCCATGATCAACGGCTTCTTGGCGCTGGAGTCCACGGTGACGGCCAGGTAAAGCTCCCCGTCGATGGACAGCTTTTCTTCCACCAAAAGCTTTTCCACGGTGTAGCCGTGGAGCTCCATGCCCAGCATCTGCCGGGCCTCGGCCTCGGCGCCTGCGGGATCGTCGGCGAAGCGGATGCCCCCAGCCTTGCCCCGGCCACCGGCCAAGATCTGCACCTTGATGGCTGCGGGGCCGATTTCCGCCGCAGCCGCCCCCGCTTCTTCGGGGGTGGTGACCATCTTGCCCTTGGGCACGGGGATGCCGTACTGGGTGAAGACCCCCTTCGCCATATACTCAAACAGCTTCATTCAGAGTTCCCCCTTTGCTGCCAGCTAAGGGATTCCCATACCTGCTCAACCCGGGCCACGGTCTGGTCGTACAGGCCCTGCAGCGGCACGGGCTGCTGGGCCACCCCCGTCTCGATGGCGGCCCCCGCCACGGCCACCGCCACCATGGGCGCCACCCGCCGATCCCAGACTTCGGGGATGATGCTGTCGGGGTGGAGACCGTTGGAGGCCGCCAGGTCGGCGATGGCCTTGGCTGCGGCCAGCTTCATCTCGTCGTTGATGTCGGTGGCCCGCACGTCCAAGGCCCCCCGGAAGACGCCGGGGAAGGCCAACACGTTGTTGATTTGGTTGGGATAGTCGGAGCGGCCGGTGCACACAACCTTAGCTCCGGCCGCCAGGGCCTCTTCGGGATAAATCTCCGGTATGGGGTTGGCCATGGCCATGATGACCGCCCCCGGGGCCATGCTCCGAACCATGTCGGCCGTCACGGCGCCGGCCACGCTGAGGCCGATGAACACGTCGGCGCCGCGGATGACCTCTTCCAAGGTGCCTTGCCGGCCTTCGGGGTTGGTCACCCGGGCGATTTTTTCCTTATAGGGATTCATGCCGTAGGGACGGCCCTCGTAGATGGCCCCCTTGGAGTCGCACAGGATGACGTTTTCCACGCCCAGATCCCGCACCAGGTAGGCCGTGGCCACGCCGGCGGCCCCGGCGCCGTTGATGACCACGCTGGCGGATTCCAGATCCTTCTCCACCACCTGCATGGCGTTGAGCAGCGCCGCCGCCGAGACGATGGCGGTGCCGTGCTGGTCATCGTGGAAAACCGGCACCTTCACCTGCCGCTTCAGCCGGGCTTCCACTTCGAAGCAGCGGGGCGCCGATATGTCTTCCAGGTTGATGCCGCCGAAGGTGGGCTCCAAAGCCGCCACGGCATCCACCAGGGCCCCCACTTCCCGGATGCCGAGACAGAGGGGCACGGCGTCCACATCGGCGAAGATCTTGAACAGCAGCGCCTTGCCCTCCATGACGGGCATGGCTGCTTCCGGTCCGATGTCACCCAGGCCTAGGACGGCGGTGCCGTCGGAAACCACCGCCACCATGTTGCCCCTGGCCGTGTACTCGAAGGACAGTTCGGGCTCCCTGGCGATTTCCCGGCAAGGGGCGGCCACACCCGGAGTATAAGCCAGGCTCAGGTCATCGCGGCCTTGCAGCGAGACCTTGCTGGCTATTTTGACTTTGCCGCGGGCCCGTCGATGATAGTCCAGGGCCAGACGGTGAAAATGGTCTGTATCGCGGCCAACCACTGCCATCGCTACCCTCTCCTTTGGCGCCCTGACCCCTTCCCGCTGGGGGAGCCGCCCGGCCAGGCCTCAGGCCTGGTCCGCCATCTGCTCCCATTCCTTCTGGGTCTCCTGCACTTCTTCGGCTGACCGCTGGAAAGCTTCCCTCTCAGCCTCTGTCAGTTCCAATTCGATAATCCGTTCCACACCGTTGCCGCCCAGCACCACGGGCACGCCCATGTAGTGGCCCGACAGGCCGTACTCTCCTTCAAGGTAAGCAGCCACGGGCAGAATGCGCTTCTTGTCCTTGATGATGGCCTCGATCATCTGGGCCACCGCCGCCGAGGGGGCGTAGAAGGCGCTGCCGGTCTTGAGCAGGTTCACGATTTCGGCGCCGCCGTGGCGGGTGCGGTCTACCAGGGCCTCCAGCCGGTCGGCGGGCATGAGCTTCTCCACCGGAATGCCGCCGGCGTAGGTGTAGCGCACCAGGGGCACCATGCTGTCGCCGTGGCCGCCCAGAACGAGGGCGGTTACGTCCTCCACCGATACGTTCAGCTCGCTGGCGATGAAATGCCGGAAGCGGGTGGAATCCAAGACGCCCGACTGGCCCATGACCCGGTTCTTGGGGAACCCGCTGGCCTTGAAGGCCACGTAGGTCATTACGTCCAGGGGGTTGGTCAAAACGATGATGAAAGCGTTGGGTGCATACTTGGCTACGTTCCGGGCCGCATCGCCGACGATCTTGGCGTTGATGCTCAACAAATCGGCCCGGGACATCCCGGGCTTGCGGGGCGAGCCGGCCGTAATGGCCACAATGTCGGCGCCTGCCAGGGCCGAATAGTCGTTGCTCCCCTCGATGCGGGCATCAAAACCTTCGATGGGACCTGCCTGGGCCAGGTCCAGAGCCTTGCCCTGGGGCATGTCCGGTACAACATCGATAAATACGATGTCCCCCAATTCCTTGGCGGCAAGCCAATGGCCGAGGGTGGCACCGGTCATGCCGGCGCCGATGATGGCAATCTTCTTGCGCTTCATGGCCTCTCCCTTCCCGAATTACCATTGGAGTTAAACTTGTCCAAAGACCGTTCCAGCCGTTGGATTCGCTGGGACAAATAAAACACATAGCCTGCCAGCAGCACAAACACCGCCGCATAGCCGAAAAACAAGTAAACCACGAGCTACCCCCTCAGCCCGTTGCCGGCCAATCCCCCGGCATCCAGGCGTCCTTCGATGACAGCGGTTTTCTGCCTCAGGCCCAACAAGGTGACGGCCAGCAAGGTGGCGGCTACGGTGGCGATCATCAGAGCCGTCCGCATGTCGGGGTGCAGGGCGTCCCGCCCGGAGCCGATGGTGAAGGGGTGGATGGAGCGCCACCACTGGACGGAGTAATGGACCAGGGGAATGTTGACGAAGGCCAGCACACCGTAGACGGCGGCGGTCCGGCTCCGGACCTCGGGGTTGGCGATGGACCGGCGGAGGATCAAGTAGCCGATGTACATGAGCCAGGTGATGAAGGTGAGGGTGAGGCGCGGCTCCCACGTCCACCAGTGGCCCCAGACGGCCTTGGCCCAGATGGAGCCGCTGACCAGGGTGGCGGTGGTGAACAGGACACCCACCTCGGCAGCCGACGCCCCCAGCCAGTCCCAGCGGGGAGCCCGCCGGAACAGATAGGCCAGCCCGGAGAAGAGCACCACGGCAAAGCACAGGTAGGCGTTCCAGGCCGTGGCGACGTGGATGTAGAAGAGGCGCTGCACGTCACCCATGAATGCTTCCGTGGGCGCGAAGATGAAGGCTGCGTAAAAGAGGGCGACACTGCCGGGCACGGCGAGCCCTGCGGTCACCTTCAGCCAGCGCAAACCCTACACCTCCATCAGGTAATCGTGGAGTATAGCCGGAAACATTGAAAATACGATACCACAAGCCATAAGGAGGCGAAACCACGCCTGCCATTCCGCCGGGGGCCGGCCTTGCAGCAGCCCTTCCGTCGCCATGACCACCGACATGAGGACGGGGAGCAGCAAGGGCAGGGCCAGTAACGACAGGAGGCCCTCGGCGCCCCGGCCCTGCACCGACAGGGCAGCCGCCGCCACCGCCACCGTGGACACGGCGAAGGTGCCCAGGGCCACCATCCCCGCCAGGGGCAGCCCGGGCACCGGCGGCCCCTGCCACCCCAGGAAAGAGAAGAAGAGGGGGGTCATGACGGCGGCCACGGCCAGGAGCATGAGCCAGTTGGCCGCCAGGCGGGCCATGTAGGCGGCGGCGCCGTCCACGGGAGCCGCCCGCAGGCCTTCCACGGCACCCAGCGCTCTCTCTCTTATAAAAGGACGGAGCTGGCCCGACAGAGCGGCAAAGGCCAAGGCCGTCCAGAGCAGGCCCGGCAGCAGGGCGTCCAGATCCCGGTCGGCCGGGCGCAAGGTCAGGCCGAACACCAGCAGGACCAGCACGGCGAACAAAGGCACCGTGGCCACGCCCGCCAGGTTGCGGAAGGCGCCCACCAAGTCGGCTCCCGTCAAGGTGAGCCAATGGCGGAAGAAGCCGGGCAAGGGGGCCTCGGAGCCTTCCCGCTGCGAAGGGGCGGCTGCCGCCCCTTCCGGGCGCTGCGCCTCCGCCGGCGCCTGCCGGGTGATGGTCCAATCGCCGGGCGCCATGCCAAGCCGGAGGACCTGATGGGCCTTGGCCGTCAACTGCCGGTCGTGGCCCGCCACCACGGCCATGCCCCCGCCGGCCAGGTGGGCGTCCAGCAACTCCAGCACCAGGGCCTGTCCATCCCCGTCCAGGCCCGTCAAGGGCTCGTCGCAAATCAGCAAAGGAGGGCGGTGCAGCAAGGCCCGGGCTACGGCCAGGCGCTGCTGCATGCCCCGGGAACAACTGTGGACCGGCAAGTCGGCCCGCCGGTCCATGCCTACGGCCGCCAGCAGTTCTTCCACCCGCTCCGAGGGCACGTTGTACAGACGCCCGAAAAAGAGCAGGTTCTCCCGGCCCGTCAGATCGGCAAAGAGCATGGGCTGGTGCCCTACATAGCCGATGCGGCGGCGGATGTGGGCCGGGCCGTTGCTCAAGGAAACCCCGTCCAAAAAAACCTCGCCGGCGGTGGGCCGGGACACGCCGGCCAGCATGCGCAGCAGGGTGGTCTTGCCGGCGCCGTTGGGCCCCGTCACCGCCAGCATCTCACCGGGCCCGAGGCGCACGGCCAAATCCGACAGCACGGTGCGGGCGCCGTAGGCCCGCCCCAGGCCGGCGGCGGCCAGGCCTTCCTCCCGCGGCCCGTGGGAAGGCTTCAATCCAACTGCGCCTCATACTTGGACGGGCACTTCACCAGCAGCTGGGTAGCGTGAAACACACCGTCCACCAGCATCCCCTCGGCCACAACATCCACGCCCTCGGCCAGCAGGTCGGGCTTCAGGCGCTCATAGCGCACCGGCACGGAGGTGGTCCCGCCGGCGGCCGGGGCGGCGGCTGCCGTCCTCCCCAGAAGGGAGGCCGTCTCCGCCTCGGACAGCAGCGGCCCCAGTTCGAATTCCAGTTCGGGTCCGTCGGGCCGCCAGACCAGGGTGCCCGGCACGACGGTGCCGGCCAGACGGATCGTCTGGGTGCTGTCGGCGGTGAGATCGATTTCATCCACTGTGTAGTAGTAAACGGTGCCCGAACCCAGGCCGCTGGCCACCAGCCAGCCGGCGGCAACGAGAGCCACCAGGCCTGCAATCAACAGGCGCAGTCGACGACCGCCCAAGGCCCCACACCTCCACCAACCATCAGCATGGTTCCATCGATTTGTCCAGGTTCGCCTGCATCACGTCCAGGGTCATGGGACCCGCCACCCGGACGCAGACGGTCCCCTGGGCGTCCAAGAACAAACTGGTGGGCAAACCTGTTAGATGATACTCCCCGTAAACTTCGAATCCTTTGTCCATTAAAATGTTGAGACCTTCCAGGCCCACCTCGTCCAGGTAGGCGGCCACCTCTTCGTCGCTTTCACCCACGTTGATGGCGTACACGTGGACATCGGGGCGGCTGTTCTGCACTTCCAGGATGAAGGGCATCTCCCACCGGCAAGGCTCGCACCAGGTGGCCCAGAAATTGATGAAGACGGGCTTGCCCCTGAGGGAGGCCAAGGACACCGTCTCCGGGGCTCCGGCGGCGTCGCCGCCCTCCTCCGGCGGGAGATGGTGCTGCTCCAAGGTAAAGTTGGGCGCCCGCTGGCCTTCGGCGGCCCCTTGGCCCCGGCCGCCCAGCAGGTACCAGGCTCCGGCCACGGCCACGAACACCGCCACGGCCACGGCGATGCGGATCAAATCACGACCCAAGCCTACCAGCTCCAGACGAACAAACTGCTGAGGCGGGCGAAAAACCCTGTGTAAAGCATAACCCCCATGGCTACCAGCAAGACGCCGGTACCTATGCGCACAGCCCCGGCATACCGCTGGAATCCCCGCAGGGCCCGGGTGGAGCCGGCCAGGAGCACCGTCAAGACCAGGAAGGGCAAGGCCATGCCCAAGGAATAGGTGGCCAGCAGGCCGGCGCCGGTGGCGGCGTTGCCCGTCTGGCTCGCCACCAGCAGGATGGTGCCCAGGATGGGGCCGATGCACGGGGTCCAGCCCAGGGAGAACACCACGCCCAGCAGGAAGGCATTGAACAGGCCCCCCTGCTGCACGGGGGCCGCCAGGCGCTGCTCCCGGTCCAGGAAGGGCAGGCGCAGCAAGCCCGTCATGTGGAGGCCGAACAGGATAACGATGACACCGCTGATCTTCCGCAGCGGCCCCTGCATGGCGGCCAGGAACTGCCCGATGAAAGACGCGCTGAGACCGAAGGCGATGAAAATCAAGCTGAACCCCAGCACAAAGGCCAGGCCCGGCAGCAACACCGCCTGGCGGGCCGCCGGGGTCGGACCCCGGCCGGCCACGGCCACACTGTTGCCGGCCAGGAAGCTGATATAGGTGGGCACCAAGGGCAATACGCACGGGGAGACAAAGGATACGAAGCCGCCGGCGAAAGCCAGGCCGTAGCCCACCGTGTTGGCCAATTCCGGATTCACGGCATTCGCTCCCTTCCCCCCTGGACTTGGCCGCCCAGGGTCCACAGCCCCGCCCGGTGGAGCAGCAGGGCGATGATGAAGCCCACGCCCGCCACCGCCAGGGATGCGGGCAGGCCCGCCCGGGCGCCGGCCGGCAGCAGGGCCAGAATCAACAAAATCAAGCCTGACCAGGCGGCCGCCCCCTGCAGGTTGATGAGGTTGCGCTGCCGCTCCGGGCCCAGCTTCTCCCAAGCCGCCTGCCACTGGCCGCGGAAGCGCACCTGCACCCTTTGGTCGCCCAAGGGCAGATCCCAGACGGGGCCCGACTCGTCGTCGGGGTCCAGGGTCTCGCCCGTCAGGCCGTCCACCAGAACCCAATCTTTTTTCAGGGCCATGACGGTGCGCCGGACCACGGCCGCAATGCCCAGGGCAGCCCCGCCCAGGGCAGCGGCCAATAGCCGGATCCAGATCAGCGCCTGCAGGTGCGCCACCCCCCGAATCTTCAACGGTTATTGTACCGAAGGCGGGAGGCATGCACCACAGGCGCCGGCCCTAGGCGGCCTAGGGCCGGCAACCGTGGCGGGGACTAGGAGCCGCCCACGCTGGTGGCCAAAATTTCAATTTCTTTCTCCGCCAGGGCCACATGGCGCCAGGTCTGCCGCCGGCCGTCGGGATAGGTGTAGCGCACATCCACCAGGACGGCGGCCCGGACGATGAAGCCCTTCCCCGGCCGGGCCCAGACCACATCGAACTCCCGCCCTGGGTCGTAGTTGACGGCCAGGATTTCACCGTAGGGCGGCGGCGTCACCTCGGCCCTGACTCGGAAGGTGGCCGGACGGCCGGTGATCCACGTGCCGGGGCCTTCGATGTGGGCCGTGATGCCCGGCGCCTGGGGGCCGTAGGCGGTGAAGGACCACTCCTCCCCGGCGGCGGCCGCCTCGGGTGATACGGAAACATCCCAGGACAACTGACGCAGCACCGTCCCGTCGGGCGCCACCGAGCGGGCGGTGACCCGGTAATCCCCCGGGCTGGCAAAGGCATGGTCGTGGGTATAGACGGCCGTATCGGCCCCTTCCACCTGGAAGGCGGTGCCGTCGCCCATGTCCCACTCCCAGCGGTAATGGTGCCGGTGGCGTTCATGGTACTTGGTGATCCGGTGGCTGCGGAGGATCACCCGCACCAGGGGGCGGTCCGGTGAATCGGGATCGGATCCCGGCTCTCCCGGCTCTAACGGCTCTTCATGCTCCGGACCTTGGCCGGTCCCGGTTTCCGGGCCGGGAGCGTCGGGGGGCGGTGGCTGCTCCTCCGGCATTGGCGGAACTGGCGGCTCTTCTGCCCCGGGCGCCTGGGGCTGCCAGGTGACGGTCACCGGCACGGTGCCGCCGGCCAGCAGCCCATCCATGGTTGCGGGGGGCTGCCAGCGGGGCTCGCCGCCGCCGTGGGCCCTGGCACCGATGAAAAGACGCCCGCCGGCGGGCAGGTCCAGGGCGGCCAGGTCCACGGCCTGATGGCTGCCTGCCGGTATGAAGCCGATGTCCGTACGGCGGGCGGCCCCGTGATGGTTGACGGCCAGGAGCCAGGCCCACAGGCCCGGCATGGACCCGTCCGGCCCGCCGGCGGCGATGATGACGGTTCCCTCCTGGTCTCCATCCACTTCAATGTAGGTGGGGGCCGCAGCGGGGGCGGAAACCTGGGTCGAGGGGCTGTCGGGGCCCACCCGGCCTGCGGCTGCGGCTCCGGCGCCCCATTGCAGGGCCGCCAGCACTTGGCCATGGACCCCGGGATCCCGCAGCAGGCCCCAATGATGGCCGCCGGGCCAGCCCGTCACACCGTGCCACGCGTCATCGGGCCCCGCCGGCAGCAAGGCTGCCCGGAAGGCCACGGCCCCGTCCCCCTCCGGCAGGCCTGAGGAAACGGCCGCGGCGGTGGACAGGACCGAGCCGGCGATGTAAACCAGCCGGGGCAAGGGGCCGCGGCGCCCGTTATAGCCGTCGTTCCACCGGCGGAGCCACACGTTGGCCGGAATTTTGGGGCCGATGCCGCTGTCGGCCGCCGGCTTCAACTCCTCGGCCACCACCTGGCGCATGAAGGGAGCCAGGGGATCCGTATCGGCCCATCGCGTGAAGGTGTGGGTCGCCGCCCGGTGCCAAAGCTGGGTTCCTTCCCGTTGCAGCAGGAAGGCAGCCAGCTTCGCCAGCCTGTCCTTGATCCAGTTGAGCACCACGGCCCGCCAGTCGGCGGCCGGCTGGATCCCCCTCCACCATTCCTCGGCCGCCACTTCGTACAGGGGCCGCCGCTGCTGGTAGACGTACCGGACCGCATCCAAAGCAGCGTCACCGTAGTAGGCGGTGCTCAAATCCCGGCCGAACCCGGGCACCGCCGCCGTGGGCCTCGGGGGCACCGCCGGCCCCTTGGGGGGCGACTCCTGGGTGAACACCGCCGCCAGGCCCGCATCATGGCGGGCCACCCAATCCACAAAGGAGGAGGGCTGCCCCCTCACCAGGAGCCAGCCGTCGGACAGGAAGCGGCGGTAATGGGGCATGATTTGCCGGGCCAAGGCCAGGACGAAGGGCACCTCCCCGTCGCCTTCCTGGTCCGAATCCCACAGGCCCAAAACCCTTTCCTTGATGGCGCTGCGGCGCACCACATCGGCCAGGTCGGAGCCCCGGCTGGGCGGCGCGATCATGATGATTTGCCGCAGGGCAGGGGCCCCGGTGCCGGCGAAGGCGTCGGCGTAGTAGCGGGCCGTCAGGGCGCCGTTGGAATGGGTGACGGCATCTGCCACGGGGCTGCCCGTCTTCTGCCGGACTGCCAGCAGCAGCTGCCTGAGGTCCACGGCGTCTTGGGCCAGGTTGTCCCCGTTGCTCCCGGCGGGCATGATGAACAAGTCCCGGCCCAGGCGATAGCCCGCCGCCGCCAGGGCGCCCAGGAGGCTGCCCCGGTCCTGGAGGGAGCCCCATTGGCCCGCCCCGCCCAGGCCGTGGACCAGCACCACCGGCACCCGGGCCCCCGGATCCGGAGCCTGCTCCGCCAGGGCGACCGCCCCAGGGCCCGGCAACCCCGACATCCAGAAGAACAGCACCGCCAGGGCCGCTGCCGCCCGTCCCGGCCGGCGCCACCGCCGCTGCAGGAGGCTGCCCATTTCACAGCCCTCCCGCCGGGACGACGGCCTCCGCCGGCCACGGTCCCAAGTTGGTGACGATCAAGGCGGTGACGGGGTCACCGGCTTCTACCGCCGCCGCCAGGGGCTCTGTATCGTCCCCGGCGGCCTTGCGCCACGGGCCCGAGCCCGACCGGTACCAGTAGGCGGTCTCTCCCGGGGGCAGGGCCTGTTCCAGGTCCCGATAGGACACCAAGGCCGTTCCGGTGCCGGCCAAGTTCACCGCCAGGGAACCACCGGCAAGCCCGCCCGGACCGTCGGGCCGCCACTCCCGGGGTGTCCCGGCGGCATCGTATCCCGCCAGGGCGGGCCATGACGACAGGTCCACCCGCCCTTCCTCCCGGGCGCTCACTTCCAATCGCTCTGCCAGGACTTGATCCAGATGCTCCAGGCGCCGGAGGACGACAAAGGCGCCGGGCCGCCACTCCTGCCGGAGATGGGCCGGCAGGGACAATCTGGGGGTTTCGATGTCGATGTGGGCTGTGGCCGTCGGGAGCGGCACGGCTCCCGGCGGCAGCAGGTGGGTGTGAAACTCGCGGACCAGGATGAAAACCGGCGCCGGCACGGGGTCCGGCGGCGCCTCGGGCAATGCCGCCGGGCGGTGGGTGAAAAAATACAGCCCGGTCGCCAGGGCGACCGCGGCTGCCACAGGAAAAAGCACACGGCCACTGGTTTTCATGGCAAGCCCCCCCTACCAAATTGGACCGGCAACCAACGAACCGGTCCCTTAGGTAAGGGAATTAAACCAGTGACTGGAAATTCCTTCCAGGAGATGGACTGCGGTCAGGCTTCTTGCTCTGTGCGGCTTTGCTCGTCCGCCTGGGAAACTTCCCGCTCCACGCCGGCCATGGCGCCCCTGAACTCCCGGATCCCGCGGCCCAGCGCCTTGCCCATCTCAGGCAGGCGGCGCGGTCCGAACAAGATGAGGGCCAGCACCAAGAGCAGGATGATTTCCCCTGCGCCAAAACGCCCCATTGAATATGCCTCCCTACCTTTCCCGTCCATGGTAACCCAGAAGGCCCGCCGCCGCCACCGAGGGGGAAAATTTTGCTTCCCCCTTTGGGGCATGGTGGAAAGGGACGGGCTCTGCCCCGGCAAGGAGGGAGAGGGTCATGGCGGAACAACTGACGACCATTTTCTGGCGCACCATCTTCTTTTACTTTTTCCTCCTGGTGGCCGTGCGCCTCATGGGCAAGCACAGCCTGAACCAGCTGTCGCCCTTCGACTTCGTGGTCACCATCATGCTGGCGGAGACGGCGGTCATGGCCATCGAGCAGCCCCAGATGTCGGTCTGGACGGGCGTGCTGCCCATCGCCCTGCTGGTGGCCCTGGAAATCGCCCTGGCCTATCTCGGCCTGAAATTCCGCCCCGTGCGCCGGTGGGTCGGCGGGTCGCCCACGGTGGTAATCCGGGACGGCCGCATCATGGAAAAGGAACTGCGCCGCCTGCGCTACAACCTGGACGACCTATTGGAGCAGCTGCGGCTGAAGAACGCCCCCAACATTGCCGACGTGGACTACGCCGTATGGGAAGCTTCGGGCCAGTTGAGCGTGGTGCCTAAAGCCCATCGCCGGCCCGTCCAGCCCGCGGATTTGGGCGTGGATCCGGTGCGGGACGGCATGCCCGCCATTTTGATCAGCGACGGAGTGGTGGATCAAAAGGCCCTCCAACAGGCGGGCCTGACCTCAGCGCGATTGGAGGAACTCCTGGAAAAACACCGGGTGGGTCCCGTGGAGCAGGTATTGCTGGCCAGCCTGGATCGGCGGGGCAATCTATGGATCCAGAGCCGCGGCAGTGACGGGCAAGGGAAAACGAAGCAGAAACTGATTTCCGTGGCCAAAGATGATGACCGGAAGGGGTAAGCCCATCCCGAGCCGCTGCCGTGGACGGGAAGCCGGCAGGCAGCAGAACCTGACCGGCAGGCGGGGGTGGACTGCCTACTCCTCCATGTGGCGGGCCAGGAAGCCGGCGGCCGTCTCCGCCAGCTTGGTTTCCAGCCGGCCGATCTCCTCTTCGGGGTTGCGGGTGCAGATGATGATGGCCCCCATGGGGTCGCCGCTGACGACGATGGGCGCTATGACCTCGGCGGCAAAGGGACATTCGTCGCCGTCGCCCAGGAGGGCGCCTTCGTGCTGGTGGTCCCCCGGCTGGAACAGCAGGGTGCGGCGCTCGTCCATGGCCTCCATGACCACGGGGCCGATGGGCTTGTTGGCGTATTCCCGGGTGGGCCCGCCGGCCACCGCCACCACCCGGTCCCGGTCGGTCACCAAGGTGACCCGCTGGACGGCCTCGTGAAGGGACTCGGCGATCTCCTGGGCGAAGTCGCCCAGGTCGGCGATGGCGGAGTACTTCTTCAAAATGACCTCGCCGTCTTTGTCCACGAAGATTTCCAGGGGGTCTCCGTCACGGATGTTCATGGACCGGCGGATTTCGATGGGAATCACGATGCGGCCAAGGTCATCGATCCTGCGTACGACTCCGGTAGCCTTCACAGGTTTCACCCCGTCACCAAGGAAATCGCCGCCATGACCCCGCTTATCGTCGTCTAGGCAGCAGTGCCCCTCTAGTATGCAACCGGCTTCCGCCGGCCTATTCGGTGGAGAAAAGGAAGAAGATCACTCGGAGGCGGCTTGGTCCGATTCCTGGGGGAATTGGCTCAGGTAGGCCCGCAGGAGGGCCTCCAGCACTTCGTCCCGCTCCAATTTCTGCGCCAGGCTCCGGGCGTTCTTGTGGGCGGTGATGTAGGTGGGTTCACCGGTCAGGAGAAAATGGGCGATCTGGCGGATAGGGTCGTACCCTTTTTCCTGCAGGGCTTCGTAAATGGCCCGCAGCAGGCGGCGAAACTCGGGAGACGGGTCACTACCGCTTTTCCCCCCACCGAGGGCTCGGGTTTCGTCCCCACGAGTCGTCACGCAGCCCACCCCCCTTCCAGCCAGGTTTCGCCATGGGGGGCGTCAGTCCTTCACCCCCAGGAGGGGCGCCAGGGCCCGCCACAGGCCCGGCGCTTCCAGGCCTGGACGCCAAAAAGCGGCGCCCGCCAGGTGGTTTTGCACCACCAGTTCCGCCTTGGGCGGCAGGCTTTCCTGATCCTCGTAGAAGCCGACGGCCCGGAGCGTGGTCAGCCGCCGGCAGCGCCCCACATCGTCCCAAGCCGCTTCGGGCAGGGCGTCCCCCACCTCCCGGGCGATGATCTCCCCCACCTGGGCCGCAGGCACGGGTTCCCCGGGCCGCCAGCCCTGCCCTGCCGGCCGCCATATGCGGCCGTAGACGGGCAGGGACAGCACCAGGCTGCGGGGCGGCACCGACTCGAGGGCGTAGTCCACCACGGCCTGGAGCCAGCCCCAGGTGGCCGGGCCCCGGGGCGAGGGGATGCTGCCGTCGCTGCCGGGCCTGTCGTCGGCCCGCCAGCCGTGGGGGAGATCCCCTGCGTGAAGGATGAAGTAGTCGGTGTAAACCCCCAAGGTCATGTAGTCGTATAGGTCGGCCCAGTCCGCCGGGGAGGGGCCGCCGTCGGCCCCGGCGCTCCCAGCATTTTGAGGATCCCGGGTCCGGCCCAGGACTTCCACCGCCAGGGCCAGGCCTGCCTGCCGCAGCTGCCAGGCCGTCTCCTCCACCAGGGCCGACAGGTTGTCCCGCTGATGGGGCAGGGGAGCCTGGATGCTGAGGCTGCACCCGGCGTAGCCCCCTTCCCGGCAGTGGCGGGCGATATTCCTGGCTGCCCGGGCGCGGGCCGCGGGGTTTTCGAGGAGATGCCGGAGGGCCTCCCCGCCCTCCTGGGGCTGGGAAACGCCCCAGAAAGGCCGCCCAGGGCCGCTGCCCGGCGCGGCCTTCACACCCGTAAGGCCGCCCTGGCCGGTCAAAGCAGCGCCCATGTAAACCATGTGGCTGAAGAAGGATGCCGGGGCATGGCCATCATCATGGGGCAGCCAGCCCCAAGTGGTGTAGACCGATTCCATCAGCCCGCCCCCGCCGGGAGCCAGCCGGTCTGCACCGCGCCCCGGTAGGCCAGCCAGTGCTGCAATGCCCGGTAGCGGCCCCATTGGGCCCAGGAGCCTTCCAGACCGGCCAGCCGCCAGGCGACGGTGCTCAATTGGGCAACGGGCACGGGCTGGAAGACGTCGATATCCTCTTCCCCCTGGGGCTGAGGGGCGGCGGCGGGATCCCGGCGGCGGAGGCGAAAAACATAGGTGGGCATGGTCACCACCCGGCCTTCCCACGCCAGGGGGACCGACAGGTAGGCCACGAAAGCCTCCACCGTGGTGTCCAAGCCCGTCTCCTCCAGGGCTTCCCGCACGGCGGCGGCATCGGGGGCCTCCCCCCGGGCGATGCCGCCCCCCGGCAGCCGCAAGGCGCCCGCCGGGTAGAAGGTCTTGCCGTGGAGCAAGGTCTGACCGGGCCCTGCATCCACCACAAAGAGGGCCTCGGCCACCCGCAGCCCGCTGACGGCGCCGGCGAACCAGTGCCCGCTTTCGGCCACGGCCAGGGGCTCGCTGCTGTGGGCAGCGGCGGGGAGGCCGTAGCGGACCGTCATCTCCAAAAGGAAGGCTTCCCCGGGGCCCCTCACCGTTTCATCGTAAAGCCGCTGCAGGAAGGACGGGGCGTCTCCCCGGAGGCTCTGCTCCAGCCGCGCCCGGGCCGCCGCCGCCCGCTCCCATTGGTCCGGAGCCAGCATTTGGGGCAGGCGCCGGTAGGCATCTTCATCCACCACGGCAACCCTGCCGCCGGGCTCCACGATGAAGTCCAAGTACCAGTCGGTGTAGGTGATGGTCTCCCCATGGCCCTGACGCCGGATTTCCACGGCCGTGGCCAAGTTGACGTACCAGCCCTTGAACCGGAAGCGGGGCTCCCCGCCGGCGGGCAGGCATCCTTTCCCCGTTCCCGGGCCGGCCTCGCCCTTGGCCGCCGGGCCGTAGACGGCAAAAACGTTGAAGTCCAAAGTCTCGTCGAACAGTTCCAGGCACAGGTCGCCGGGCTCAAAGAGCAAGGGCCCCACTTGCCGGGGCCCCAGCCGCCACACGGCGCCCATCACCCGCCGCCCGCCGGCGGCCAGCAAGGGCACCCCCCACCAGGTGGCCTTATGGGTGCCGCCGGGCAGCAGGGCCGTCACCTGGCACCGGCTCAGCAGATCACCTTGGTCCAGCAACGATGCATCCTCCTCAACAGCGATGAAACATCAGCGGAAGCGGATGGGCCACATTTCCACGTCGTTGGCGGCATGGGCCTGTCCCCGGGGCCGCTGGGCGTCGGGGATGTACTGCACGTTGGGCCGCCGGGAGGCCGGCTGGGGGTACAGCTCCATCAGGCGGTACACATCCCCGGGCACGCCCGTCCGGGCCTTGAGGCCCATTTGCTGCAGCTCCTCCAAGGTCAGGGGGTAGTCATGGGTCCAGCGGCCGTGGCTCAACTGCTTGGCCAGGCGGGCGGCGTCCTCAGGGGGCATGTGGCGCTGGAGCAGGGTGTAAAGGTTGTGCTCCACCTGCTGGATGGCCTTGACGGCCAGGTCGGCCATGATGAGGGTTTGGTCGTCCACCTTGTCCACGCCCTTTTCCTTCAGCACGTTGAGGATGGAGGCCGCCGGCCACTGGCCGATCTGGGGATCCACGGGCCCCAGGGCGGCATTGGGATCCATGATGATCTCGTCGGCGGCCAGGGCCAAGAGGGTGCCGCCCGACATGGCGTAGTGGGGCACGAAAACCGTCACCTTGGCGGGATGGGCCGCCAGGGCCCGGGCGATCTGCTCCGCCGCCAGGACCAGGCCGCCGGGCGTGTGGAGGATCAGGTCGATGGGCCGGTCGGGAGGGGTCAGGCGGATGGCCCGGAGCACCTGTTCCGAGTCTTCGATGTCGATGTAGCGGGCGATGGGAATGCCCAGCAGGCCCAAGGACTCCTGCCGGTGGATCAGCGTGATGACCCGGGTGCCCCGCTGGGCCTGGATGCGCCGGAACAAGTAGAGACGGCGCTGGTTGATCTGGTAGCGCCACAGGGCCGGCACCAGTGCATACATGAGAATGAGGAGCCAAATAAAAAAATTCGGGTCCACCGGAGTTCTCCCCCTAAACTCCAGATGCGCTGCCATCTCCAGCCATAGGATACCCCGGCGCCGCGAAGGGCGGTCAAGTATCGCCCCGCCTTTGCCCGGAGCCCCCTGGCAATAACTTCATTCCTTGTCTGCGGGATAGCAGGCGGCCTGCGGGCCAGACTAGTTTCCGGCAGTGTCAGAGATTTGTGGGAGGTGACGCAGTGTACGGGCAACAGTTTCAGCCGAGTTCACCCTTCGGCTCCAGGTCGGTTCTGCCCGGCACCGAGCAGTTTGTCAACCGGTCCTCTGTCTCCCCCGTCAGCCCCGGGTGGCAGAGCAGCCCGTTGAGCCAGCAGCCCATGGGAACCATTTCACCCCTGCCGGGGCAGCAGCCCGGGTCGCCCATCAGCCCGTTCCAGCAGCCCCAGCAGCCCTTCAGCCAGCAGCCGCAGCCGCAGCCGTG
>DATGRI010000019.1 GCA_035303785.1 Sphingobacteriaceae bacterium | reverse complement strand
TACGTTTTCGCCTTGGTCCTGGGAGAAAGTCAAGATGCCGGAGTAAGGCTTGCCATTGATGGTTCCGGTAACGCCCATGAGAACGTCGACGTTTTCACCGTCGTCCATCACCCTCTTATCTACTTCCAGGCCCATTTTTTGCAATTCCTGCTCATACCGGTCGGCAGCACTTCTCACATCTTCGGTGAAACGGAAGTTGCCGATCCAGCCCAAGGAGCCGTCAGATTCCGTGGTGACAACGCCGTCAGGCTGCCAGCCCCGCGGCACCGGCAAGGGGAAATTGGAAGGCACCCCGGACTCCTGGAGGGACCACGTTACTTCCTGGCCATCCTAACCTGTGATGGTGAAGCTTTCCGAATCGGAGTCTACTTTGATTCGTTCGCCGGTTGTGGCTGAAAGCATGCCCTCGGCAGCCTTATCGGCCGCCCGTTGGCCGCAGCCCGCGACGATGAGCAGAGCCACCAGCAACAATGCAAGATACACCCGCCGATGCCGCACTAAACCAACTCCTCCAACAATTTAATATGTGGCCGGGCAACAACCCCTCGCTACTACCCTGCCAGCCTAACTTATCGGTTGGGCATTGCTGGCCCCTTAACACAATGATTCCAGTCCAAGATATCACCGGGGAAGCCGGCAGGCTAGGCGCTTTGCTTAATAGGACAAGTTCGATTCTTGACCGTTCGGTCCAAATATGATACCTTCTGCCCATGGCACGCACGAAGGAATTCGATCCGGAAAAAGCACTGGATGCCGCCATGGAGTTATTCTGGCGGCAAGGATATACGGCTACGTCCATGGCCGACCTTACGGAGCACATGGGCATAGCCAAGGCCAGCCTGTACGCTACCTTCGGCAGCAAGCACGATCTGTACGTCAAGGCCCTGCGGCGCTACCTCCAGACGAGGGATCCGTCGCCCATCGCCCTTTTATCCCGGCCCGGGCCGGTGCTGCCGGCCGTGGCGGCCTTGGTCAACCAGTACGCTGAGGAATCAGCCTGCGACCCCCAGCGGCGGGGGTGCCTCATCGTCAACTCCGCTACGGAGCTGCTGCCCGGGGATGGCGCCGTGGCCCGCATTGTAGAGTCGGCTTTGGACTCCTTGGAGGTGGCCTTGACTGCGGCCCTCACCCGGGCCCAGGCCCAGGGCGAGTTGCCGGCGGACAAGGACCCCCAGGCCCTGGCCCGGTTTATTGTGGTGGTGCTCCAGGGCATCAGGGTGTTGGGACGCACCCACCCCCATCCGGAGCGGCTGCGGGATGCGGCCCGGCAAGCCTTGCAGGTGCTGGAGGCTTGATTTTGTGGGGGTTATGGGCCGGCGGTGGTGGTATTTTTTTTACCCCTTATTTAGACCAAATGGTCTAGTAAAGAGGAATGCCAAATGCCGTGCAGAGCCTTTGCCCTGCTGGGCACGGTCCAAGGGATCCTGGTTTTTGCTATTACGGTGCTGGCCGTTCCCCTGCCGGCATTCAGAGGGATCTAGGCCTGGATCGGGCGCAATTGACTTTTCTCAGCGCTGTCTATGGCTTGGCCTTCGGCGGCCTGCTACTCCTGGGCGGGCGCCTGGCCGACCGGCTGGGCCGGCGCCGGGCCCTGGAGGTGGGCCTGGGGCTCTTCGGCATGGGCGCCCTGGTGGGCATGACGGCGCCCGGTTTCGCCCTCCTCCTGGCGGCCCGCTTCCTACAGGGAGTGGGAGCCGCCGTGGCGTCGCCGGCCGCCATGGCTCTGGTGGGATCGGTATTCACCGATGAGCGGCGGCGGACCCAGGCCATGGCCCTTTGGGGCACCTTGTCGGCCTTCGGGGCTGTGGCGGGCATTTTGCTGTCGGGGTTCATCGCGTCGTGGCTCTCGTGGCGGTGGGTGTTTGTCCTTCCTCTAATTGCGGCCCTGGCCGGAGTCGGCCTGGCGGCCCGACTGCTGCCCCCCGGCCCGGCGCCCGCCTCCCGGCCTTTGGACGTGCCCGGGGCCATCTTGGTTACCGCCGGCACCGGCCTGCTCAGTTACGGATTGATGAAAACGTTGACGGACTCTTGGACCTCCCGCTCTGTTTTGGCCCTGCTGGCCGGGGGTGGTATCCTGCTGTCTGCCTTCCTGCTGGTGGAAAGCCGGGTGGCGTCTCCCCTGCTGCCTCCTTCCTTCTTTAAAAATCGTCACCGTACCTCGGCCCTGCTGGTGGTCCTGCTGGTGGCAGCCGGGCATAGCACCGCGTCCTTCCTGCTATCCCTCTACTGGCAGCAGATCCGCGGGTATTCGCCCCTGGCCACGAGCTTGGCCTTCCTACCTTTTGTCCTGTTGATCGTCACCGGGCCCCTGGCGGCCCGCCTGCTGCCTCGTATGGGCGCGCCGGCCATCAGCGCCGCGGGCATGGCGGCTGCCGGCAGCGGACTGTTCCTGGCCGGTCAACTTGGGTCCGGGACGGCTTATGGAGGCCTCCTTTTGGTGGGACTGCTGCTGATCCCCCTGGGCACGGGCCTGGCCTTCGCGGGAGCCACCGTGGCGGCCACGGACGACGTGCCCGAGGAGCAACGGGGGCTTACCGCCGCCGTGGTCAACATGGCCATGGAGGTGGGTCCCACGGTAGGTTTGGCCCTGCTGGTCTCCCTGGCCGGCTCCTATACAAGCCGGTTGATCGCGGCCGGCCTGGATCTGCTGGAGGCCACCGCGGCCGGCTATGGGTTTGCCCTGCGGGCGGGGGGCTTGGTCTTCCTGGTGGTGGCTTCGGTGGCGGGTGTCCTGCTGCGGCGCCCCGTTCCGCCGGTTCGGCAATCCCTTCCTTATGGAGAAGGAAATGAAAAGGAGGTACAAGGATGAACGGCGACAAGCCCTTCCGTGACAAGGTGGTTCTGATAACGGGTGGTGGTTCGGGCATCGGGCGGAGCACCGCCTTGGCCTTCGCCCGGGCAGGCGCTGCCGTGGCCGTGGCGGGACGCCGCCCCCGGCCCCTGGAGGAAACGGTGCGACTCATCCAAGAGACAGGTGCCGTCGGCCTGGCGGTACCCGCCGACATCACCCGCCGGGAGGATGCGGCCCGCATGGTGGACACGGTGGTCGGCGTCCTAGGCGGGCTCCACATCGCCGTCAACAATGCCGGCATCTTGGGCAGGCCGGGTCTCGTGGGTGAGGTTGATGATTCCAATTGGGCCGAGGTTATGGCCGTCAACCTGACGGGCACTTGGCTGGCCATGCAGTACCAGATCGCCCATATGATGCAGCAGGGCGGCGGGGCCATCATTAACGTGGCTTCCAGCGTCGGGCCCCACATGGCTGTGCCCGGCCTGGGACCGTACGGCGCCGCCAAGGCGGCGGTGGTGACCTTGACCAAGACGGCGGCCAAGGAATATGCCCGGCACGGCATCCGCATCAATGCCGTCAGCCCCGGGCCTGTGGCCCGTCCATGAACCTGCTGCCCGGGGAAAGCGAGGAAGATCGCGATGCGCGGATGGGTGCACCCGTCCCCATCGGCCGCATCGGTCGCCCGGAGGAGGTGGCGGAAGCCATCCTCTGGCTGGCCGGTCCCGGGGCGGCTTTCACCGTAGGCCACGACCTGGTGGTGGACGGCGGCAGCGTCTTGTAGTCGTTTAGCGACTCGTCCGCAAAATGGATATATAAACATCTTGGGCCTATAGGGCAACTTTTTGAGCTTTTGTGTCTTAGGGGGTCATTTTCTGAGGCCAATTTTGGCCATTTCGCCGGGAAAGCCGGCGGGCAGCCGGGTTTTGGTTGACAGAATGTCGTTATCTCGGAAGTTCCAGATCCAATTCCTCATCAAATGAAACAAGCAGGCCAAATTTTTTGGAGCAAATCTTGCGGTTCCGCAGAAAACTACCCCAAGTTGGGCGAAAAACCGCCGCCCACCCGGCGGAACCCGGCCAATCCCCGGGCGCTACTGCCCCCTCCCCAATGCCAGCACCAGCTCCAGCATGGCCCAGCCCAGGGTGTGGCTGATCAAGCCCGGGTAGATGGTCCGGCTGCGATAGGCGGCGAAGCCCCAGAACAACCCGCCTGCCACCGAGCCCAGCACTTCTTCCATAGGCTTGCCAACGTGGATCCAGACGTAGGGCGCCAGGTGGAGGAGCACCGCCGCGGGGCCCCATCCCCGCAGGGGCAGCAGCATAACCCCTCGGTAGAAGAACTCCGTCCCGCCCACGACGGCCAGCATCGCCAGAATGTACTGAGCCACACCGCCGGCGCCGGGCTGGATGGGCCACATGGGATAGTAATCCTGCATTCCCGGCAACCAGAGGGCGGCTGCATAAACCGGCAGCGCCAGGGCGCAGCAGATGATGGTCCAGCGCCGGGCCTCGGGGCTCCAACGCCATTGGATGGAACGATGGGTTCGGGTGGCAATAAGAAAGAGGAAGGGCAGGGCGATGTATAAGGCGACATGCTTGACGGCCCAAGCCTCACGGCCAGCGGCCGGCCAACGGCCGAAGCCAAATTGGATCAAACCCCACAACACCAATGACCAAAGCCAGTACCAACGGCTCAAAGGGGCCGTTCACCTGCCGCCGCAGAAGGACTTCCGCCAGAAGGGGTTCCTAGGAATGGCCTTCTAGGATCTCTTCCACCCGCCGCTGCCAGGACTCCCGGCCGGTGTGGAAGGCGCGGCCGAGGAAAGATACCCGCCTGCGCCGCAAGTAGGGAAGCGCAAGGCAACCCGGTAGCGGGCGAAGCGCTCCCCGGCGATATCTTCTTCGCCGGCGCTGATGACCTCCCTGCGAAAGTTGATTGCCTGCCCGGCCCGGCTCAGTTCGTTAACGCGAGGCTTCGCCTGGGCATCGTCGGGTCGGCCCTCCTGGGCGATACGGTAGGTGCTCGAAGTCCGCCTGGCGATGGCCCGCCTCACTTTGTCCAGTAAAAAGGCCGCCGTGCTAAGGCCGGAAAGTTAGCCCAGCCAACGGGCATAGCCTGACATTTCTCCCGTCTTGCTTGGGCAATAAGCTTTATCCAGTCACTTACGGGAGCCAAGAGCTAGACCGGCCAACTAGGGGTAACCCCTCTCCCCTGACACCATACACCTGATCCCTGCCCGGACAGGGCTTTGCCATCGCGGGCAAGGGGTGGCGATGCCTCAAGCACTCTATCTGGGCTTATGGCACCGGCTGCCGGCCGTCAGCAGCACCCAAAGCCCAGGAACTGGGCTTATTCCCGGCGCCGCCGGGGAAAAACCAGGCAAAGACCGGAGAATTAGCCCAATCAATGGGCTTAGCCCGCCATTTCTACCGACTCGCAGGGGCAATAAGCTTAATCCGGCGACTTAATGAAGCCAGGGGGCGAGATCGGCCCTGTCCGGACGGGGCTGGGACAGCCCGGGCAAGGGGTTGCGATGCCTCAAGCACTCTCTCTGGGCTTATAGCACCGGCTGCTGGCCGTCTTCTCAAGGCAAAGCCCAGGAACTGGGCTTATTCCCGGCGCCGCCGGGGAAAAACCAGGCAAAGACCGGAGAATTAGCCCAGCCGATGGGCTTAGCCTGCAAAATTCCCTTTCCGGCCGGGGAAATAAGCTTCGTCCGGCAGCTTAACCGCAATCCCGGATGGCTGGCCAGCCGGAAACACCCCTGCTGCTGCCGCCCCTGCCGACCCCCATCCCCTGGCGTTGTCGCCCCGTTGGTATACTGAAATAATGAACGGGAAGAAAATGGTGCCTCTTTGGATTGGACTCTTTGGATTGGAGTGAAT
>DATGRI010000018.1 GCA_035303785.1 Sphingobacteriaceae bacterium | reverse complement strand
GCCACCCGCTGCTTCTGGCCTCCCGACAGTTGATGGGGAGAACGGTAGCGGTGGGCCGCCATGTCCACCACCGCCAGGGCGTCGTCGATGCGGGCCAGGATTTCTTCCGGCGGCAGGCCCAGATTTTCCGGGCCGAAGGCTACATCTTCCTCTACGGTGGTGCCCACCATCTGGTTGTCGGGATTTTGGAAGACCATGCCGACGGCCTGCCGCACCAGCCAGCGGTTTTGCGGATCCCGCGTGTCCAGGCCGTCCACGGTGACGCTGCCTTCAGTGGGAAGAAGAAGTCCGTTCAAATGACGAACCAACGTGCTCTTGCCCGAGCCGTTGGCCCCGATGATGGCCACAATATCACCCCGGTCCACCGTCAGGTTGACGCCCCGCAGGGCGGCCACCTCACGGTCGGAGCCGGGGTTGTATACGTGGCGCAGGTTATGGATGGCGACAATGGGCTGCAACCCGACCCGCCCCTCTAGGAGACGAGTTCGACGATGGCCATGGGCGCACCATCGCCACGGCGAGGCGCCAGCTTGAGCACTCGGGTATAGCCGCCCTGACGATCCTGGTACTTGGGTCCGAGATCTTCGAACAGTTTCGTTACCACATCTTCATCCAAGATGTAGCTCAAGGCTTGTCGACGGGCATGGAGGGTGCCCCGCTTAGCCAGGGTGATCATCCGTTCCGCCATGCGCGCCGTGGCCCGGGCCCGGGTCAGCGTCGTTTCGATGCGCCCTTTGTCCAGCAGGGCCGTGGTCAAATTGCGCAGCATGGCCTGCCGCTGGTCCGAGGGACGGCTGAGACGAGAATAAGCCAACCCATTCACCCCCTATCCCCGCTTGCTGAGTTTACTGCTCCGATTCCTTCAAGGACAAGCCCAGGAGGGCCAGTTTCTGCTCCACTTCGTCCAGGGACTTGCGCCCCAGGTTGCGCACCTTGAGCATCTCCTCGGGCGTCTTCTCCACCAGTTCGCCGATGGAGTTGATCCCCGCCCGCTTCAGGCAGTTGAAGGAGCGCACCGACAGATCCAGCTCTTCGATGCTCATCTCCAGGAGACGGTTGCGCTCGTCCTCTTCCTTCTCCGCCATGATCTCCACATCGGCCACCTCATCGGTCAGGCCGATGAACAGGTTCAAGTGCTCCACCAAAATGCGGGCGGCCAGGCTGACGGCCTCGTCGGGCTTGATGGACCCGTTGGTCCACACTTCCAAGGTCAGCCGGTCGTAGTCGGTCACCTTGCCAACCCGGGTGTCCTCCACCCGGAAGTTGACCCGCCGCACCGGGGTGAAAATGGAGTCCACGGGAATGACGCCGATGGGATCGTCCAGGCGCTTGTTCCGCTCGGCGGGCACGTAGCCCCGGCCCTGGCCGACGGTCATCTCAATGGAGAGTTGACCATCCTCGTCCAAGGTGCAGATGTACAGGTCGGGGTTGACGATCTCCACCTCGTCGCTGGCTTCGATGTCCTGGGCCCGCACCTCGCCGGGACCCGTCACGTTCAGCCGGAGCACCTTCTCCCCGTCGCCGTGGACCCGGAGGCTCAACCCTTTCAGGTTCAAAATGATCTCCGTGGAGTCCTCAACCACCCCCGGCAAGGTTGAGAACTCGTGCAGCACGCCGTCGATCCGCACCGAAGTGACAGCAGCCCCGGGCAAAGAAGATAGCAGCACCCGGCGCAGGGAGTTGCCCAGGGTCGTGCCGTAGCCCCGCTCCAACGGCTCCACCACAAAACGACCGTAGCGGCCATCTTCGGAGATTTCAGCAACCTCGATCACGGGCTTTTCCATTTCCAGCATGTGGGCAGAACCTCCCATTGGTACATCAGGCCTGTCCCGGCCCTTCCCCCCGGGGGCCAGGCGGCTTTATCATACGCGCCGACGCTTGGGCGGACGGCAGCCGTTGTGGGGAACCGGGGTAACATCCTTAATGACGGTCACTTCCAGCCCCACCCCCTGGAGGGAGCGGATGGCAGCTTCCCGTCCCGAACCCGGACCCTTCACCCAAACTTCCACTTCCCGCATGCCGTGCTCCATAGCCTCACGGCCTGCCGCCTCGGCCGCCATCTGGGCGGCGAAGGGGGTGCCCTTCTTGGACCCCTTGAAGCCTTGGGTGCCGGCCGAGCCCCAAGCCAGCGTGTTGCCCTGGAGGTCGGTAATGGTCACCAAAGTATTGTTGAAGGTGGACTTGATATGGGCAATGCCCTTCTCTACATTTTTCCGTTCCCGTTTACGGGCTCTGGTACCACGGCGACGCCGCGGCTGCTGTCGAGACATAAGCTAATCCTCCCTCAGCGGCGGCGCTTGGCGCCGACAGTACGCCGGGGCCCCTTCCGCGTCCGGGCATTGGTCTTGGTCCGCTGTCCCCGCACGGGCAGGCCGCGGCGATGCCGGAGACCCCGATAGGAGCCGATTTCCATCAGCCGCTTGATGTTCATCTGAACTTCTTGTCGCAGTTCGCCTTCGACCTTGTACTCCCGGTCGATGATTTCCCGCAGGCGGTTCACTTCTTCTTCCGTCAAATCCTTGACCCGGGTGTCCTTGTTGATTCCCGTGCGTTCCAGCAGTTGACGGGCCCTGGAGCGCCCGATGCCAAAAATGTACGTAAGGCCGACCTCCACGCGCTTTTCCCGTGGCAGATCCACGCCGGCTATACGGGCCAAACCCTTCACCTCCTAGCCCTGTCGCTGCTTGTGCCTAGGATTGACGCAAATGACCCGCACACGGCCCTTGCGCCGAATGATCTTGCACTTGTCACACATCTTCTTTACTGATGGCCGTACCTTCACTGGGAAGACCCCCTAAGATTTGGGTCTGATGCTTCTCAACTGCGATGCCGGTATGTAATCCGGCCTCGGGTCAAATCGTAAGGCGACAGTTCGAGGGTGACCCGGTCACCGGGCAGGATACGGATGAAATGCATACGAATCTTGCCCGAGGCGTGAGCCAAAATGCGGTGCCCGTTTTCCAATTCCACTCGGAACATGCCGTTGGGCAGCGGCTCCACCACGGTACCCTCAACCTCAATCACATCCCGCTTTGCCACGGCCGGTCCTACCCCCTTTCAACAATCGCCTCATCCGGGTCGTCGTGGCCGGCGCCGCCCCCGGCTTCCGCCAGGGCCTGCCGGACCAACTGATCGTCCACCGGGCGCCCTTCCGCCAGCCGCTGGCTGATCTCCGGGCTGGCGGGGCCGTGGGGCTGAACATGGCGGACGTTTTTCCGCTTCGGCCGGCGCACCGTCCTGGCCGAGCCGTCCGCCACCTGGATGTAGCGATCACTTTCTACCTTCAACACTACGTATAAACGGCCCTTATCTCGACCAGCCTTGGATATGACCACTTGTCCTGGCTGGAACGGAGCCTCATTACCCACGGTCAGGGTCCCCCGGGACATAATAAAAGTGTTGCCGGTTCAGGGTTCCTGATATTCCCTTGGCTTATCCGCCCTTGGCCTGGGCTACGGCGGACTCCACCCGCTGGGCTACTTCAGGAATGGTGCCCACCCCCACCACGCTGGTGAGAATGCCCTTGTCCCGGTAGTAGCCGATGACCGGCTCCGTCTGCTCCCGGTAAACCGCCAGGCGCTTGCGCACCGTATCCTCCTGGTCGTCGGCCCGCTGGATGAGCCGGCCGCCGCACTCGCAAGTTTCGGGGGACGGGGGCGGGTCGAATTCCAGGTGGTACGTCCGCCCGCAAACCTCGCAAACCCTGCGGCCCAGGGCCCGGGCCACGATGGCGTCGTCATCCACCTCCAGGAGGATCACCGCGTCCAGCCCGATGCCCGCCGCCGCCAGCATCTCATCCAAGGCCCTGGCCTGGGGCTCCGTCCGGGGGAACCCGTCCAGCACAAACCCCGCGGCGGCATCGTCCTGCTCCAGGCGCTCCCGGACCAGGCCTACGACAATCTCGTCGGGAACATAGCGGCCGCTTTCCACGTACTCCTTGGCCTGGCGCCCCATGGGGGTGCCTTCCTTGATGGCCTGGCGGAAGATGTCCCCGGTAGCGATATGGGGCACCTGGTGATTGGCTGCCAGCCGCTCCGCCTGAGTACCTTTGCCCCCGCCGGGAGGGCCCAAGAACACAACGCGCATTCCGCCCACCTGCCTACCTTTTCGTGACTATCTCTTCATGAAGCCCTCGTAATGCCGCATGAGCAAGTGGGCTTCAATCTGCTTCATGGTCTCCAAGGCTACACCGACAACGATCAGCAGGGCCGTGCCGCCGAAGAACAGCCCCGGAATATCCACGAGCCGGCCGAAAAACACCGGCATGGTGGCGATGAAGGCCAGGAACAGGGCCCCGAACAAGGTCAACCGGATGATGACCCGGTCCAGGTATTCCGCCGTGGGCCGGCCGGGCCGGATGCCCGGAATATAGCCCCCGTTCTTGCGGATGTTGTCGGCCACGTCCGCCGGGTTGAACTGAATGGCCGTGTAAAAGTACGTAAAGAATATGATCAGCAGGGCGTAAAGCACCGTGTGCAGCGCCGTGCCGAAACTGAAAATCTCCGCCAGCCGCTGGGCCCAGGGCCGGTCGATGAAAGCCGCCAGCGTGGGCGGCAGCGCCAGGATGGAAGAGGCGAAGATGACGGGGATGACGCCGGCCATATTCACCCGGATGGGAATATGGGTGCTCTGACCGCCGTACATCCGGCGCCCCACCACCCGCTTGGAGTACTGCACCGGAATGCGCCGCTGCCCTTCCTGAATCCAGATGACCGCCACGATGACGGCCAAGCCCAGCAAGGCCAGCAAGATGACATTCCACCAGCTGAGGAAGCCGAACTGCAGCAACTGGATTACGTTCAGCACGCCGTCGGGCAGCCGGGACACGATGCCGGCGAAAATAATCAAGGAGATGCCGTTGCCGATGCCGTGCTCCGTAATCTGCTCCCCCAGCCACATGAGGAAGGTGGTCCCTGCCGTCAAGGTCAAGGCGATGAGGAGGGACGACCCGATGCCCGGCGATAGGACGGCGTCGTTCCGGGACAGGACCACCGCCGTACCCAGCCCCTGGATCAAGGCCAGGCCCACGGTGCCGTACCGGGTCACCTGGGTGATCTTCTTGCGGCCTTCCTCCCCCTCCTTGGACCACTCCTCAAAGGTGGGCACCACCACCGTCAGCAGCTGCATGATGATGGAGGCGTTGATATAGGGCATGATGCCCATGGCGAAAACCGAAACGGCGCTCATGGCCCCGCCGGCGATGACGTCCAGCAGGCCGAACAGGGACCCCGCCTGGAACAAAAACTGAATGCGGTTGGGGTCGACGCCGGGGACCGGGATATGGGCACCGATCCGGAAAATCATAAACATGGCCAAAGTAAAAAATATCCGGCGCCGCAGGTCTGGAATCTTGAATACCTGTGCAAGGCCGCCTAACACTAAATCACCTCAGCCCGGCCGCCAACCGCCTGGATCTTTTCCACGGCCGCCCGGCTGAAGCGGTGCGCCCTGATGGTCAACGGGTGCTCCAGTTCGCCCCGGGCGAGAACTTTCACGCCGTCGGCCCGACCTTTGAGGATCCCCTGCTCGTACAACAGCTCAGGCGTCACCTCGGTATTGGGTGGAAAGCGGTTGAGCTGTTCCAAGTTGATCTCCGCAAAATGCTGACGAAACCGGGCGTTGGTGAAGCCCCGCTTGGGCACCCGCATGTACAGGGGCATCTGGCCGCCCTCGAACCCGGGGCGAATCTTGGCCCCCGACCGGGATTTCTGCCCTTTTTGACCCCGCCCGGACGTCTTGCCTGCACCCGAGGCGTGGCCCCGGCCCACCCGCATGGGCCGCCGGCGGCTGCCCCGGTCCGGACGCAGTTCATGAATTCCCGCCATTGCAGTTGTTCCTCCTTATACCCGGACCAGGCAAGGCATGGGGCGCCTCAGGCCAAAATCTCCTCTACGGCCTTGCCCCGCAGGCGTGCCACCTCTTCGGCGCTCTTCAGGTTCTGCAGGCCGTCAAGGGTGGCCAGCACCACATTGGTGGCGTTGTTGGAACCTAGTGATTTCGTAAGAATGTCCCGAATACCTGCCAGCTCCAGGACGGCCCGGACGGCCGCTCCGGCGATTACACCGGTACCGGCGCCGGCGGGCTTCAGCAGCACCCGGGCGGCACCGAACTCACCGATCACCGTATGGGGAATGGTACCCCCAACCATGGGCACTTCCACCAAGGACTTCTTGGCCTTGTGGATGGCCTTGCGGATGGCGTCGGGAATTTCCGGCGCCTTGCCCTGGGCGGCGCCTACCCGCCCGTTGCGGTCGCCCACCACCACCAGGGCGGTGAAGTTGAACCGGCGACCACCTTTGACTACCTTGGCCACCCGGTTGATGGTGACTACTCGCTCTTCAAATTCCTTGTCTTCCGTTTCGCGGCGTCTTGCCAACCCCCGGCTCACCTCCTTCGGCTCAGAACTCCAGGCCGGCTTCCCGGGCGCCTTCGGCCAAAGCCTGCACCCGGCCGTGATAGAGGAAACCGCCCCGGTCGAAACTGACCTTCTTGATGCCCTGGGCAATTGCCCGTTCCGCCAACAGGCGGCCCACCTGACGGGCGGCCTCTTTGTTGCCCGTGGATTCCAACTGGGACCGCAATTCCGGGTCCAAGGTCGAAGCCGCGGCCAGAGTGGTGCCCGTATCATCCCGGATGATCTGGGCGTAAACATGCTTATGGCTGCGGAACACGCTCAAGCGGGGCCGCTCGGCGGTTCCGAAAATCTTCTTGCGAATACCGAGACGCCGCCGTGCGCGGCGGTCATGCCGGGTCTTGATCTTCCTGGCCACCAACTGACACCTGCCTATGCTGCGCTATCTACCCGCTTTAACCGCCTTGTAGGCGGGGCGCTCGTCGCTGTAGCGGATGCCCCGCGGGCCGTCGGCGTAGCGGTACCGGGAAATGGGCCGGCGGGCCCGGATGGCGGCGGCTACGTTGCCCACCAGTTCCTTGCTGATGCCCTTGACCACGATGGTGTTGGGCTGGGGCACCTCCAGCTCGATGCCCTCGGGGGGCGTCACTTCCACCGGGTGGGAAAAGCCGAGGCTGAGGCTCAACTTCTTGCCCTGCAGGGCCGCCCTGTACCCCACGCCTTCCAGCACCAAGGTGCGGCTGAACCCTTCGGACACCCCGGTCACCATGTTGGCGATGAGGCTGCGGGTCAGCCCGTGCATGGCGCGGGACTCAGGGCTGTCGTCCTTGCGCTGCACCTGGATGGTGTCGCCCTCCACCGTCACGGTCAAGGCGGGGTGCACCTTGCGGCTCAGCTTGCCCTTGGGGCCTTCCACCCGGACTTCCTGGCCGGCCACCTCAACCTTGACACCGGCGGGTACGGCAATGGGATTCTTGCCCACTCGCGACATGCCTCAGACCTCCTACCAAACGTAGCAGACGACTTCGCCGCCGATGCCTTCCTTGCGGGCTTGGCGGTCGCTCATCAGGCCCCGAGAGGTGGAAAGGATGGCGATGCCCAAGCCCCCCAGCACGCGGGGAATCTCATCCTTCTTGGCATAAACCCGCAGGCCGGGGCGGCTTACCCGGCGCAGACCGGTGATGACCCGCTGCTTGCCGGGCCCGTACTTCAGGTACAGCCGGAGCATGCCCTGCTTGTCATCATCGATCCACTGGAAGTCGTGAATGAAGCCCTCTTCCTTCAAAATCTGGGCGAGAGCCCGCTTCATTCGGGACCCCGGGATATCCACCTTTTCGTGATAGGCCGTGTTGGCATTGCGGATTCGCGTCAGGAAATCCGCAATGGGATCCGTCATCGTCATGGAATGAACCTCCTGCAACTCCTGGCGGCCCCAGCAGCGAGCATCACCAGCTGGCCTTCCTGACCCCCGGCAACTGCCCCCGGAGAGCCATGGCCCGGAAACAGTGACGGCACAGGTCGAAACGCCGCAGATACCCCCGCGGGCGGCCGCAGATGGCGCAGCGGTTCCGCTTCTGCACGGGGTACTTGGGCTCGCGCTTGGCCTTTTCAATCAACGCTTTCCGTGCCATTCCTTCACCTCAGCCCAATCTTGATTCGTTATGCCGGCCTTAGGGGCAGGCCCATCAGGCGCAACAGTTCCCGAGCCTCTTCGTCGGTCTTGGCGGTGGTGACGATGGTGATGTCCATGCCGCGGATTTTCTCGATGTCGTCGTAGTCGATCTCGGGAAAGACCAACTGCTCCTTCAGGCCCATGGTGTAGTTGCCGCGCCCGTCAAAGGAGTTGGGATTCAAGCCCCTGAAGTCCCGCACCCTGGGAATGGCTACGTTGATGAGCCGGTCCAGAAAGTGATACATCCGCTCGCCCCGCAAGGTCACCTTGCAGCCGATGGGCATGCCCTCCCGCAGGCGGAAGGAGCTTACGGACTTCTTGGCCCGGGCGATAACCGGCCGCTGCCCCGTGATGAGGGCCAGTTCGTTGACCGCCGAGTCCAGCAGGCGGGGGGTCTGGGTGGCTTCACCCACCCCCATGTTGACGACAACCTTGGATATCTTCGGCACGGCCATTATGTTGGTGTAGCCAAAGGCTTCCCGGAGCGCAGGCACAACTTCTTTTTCATAGCGTTCCCGCAGCCGGGATCGGGGCACCGCCTTCTGGACTGCCACAGCCTTCACCCTCCAACTATCAGCCGATGGTCTCCCCGCAGCGCTTGCATGCCCGGCGGTAGGACCCATCCTGCATCTTCTTCTTCGCTACCCGCGTCGGCTTGTTGCACCGGCGGCAAACCAGCATGACATTGGATATGTGCAGGGGCGCCGGCTGCTCCACTATGCCGCCCTGCATCATTTCCCGCGTCGGCCGCTGGTGCTTCTTGACGATGTTCACACCCTCGACGATGACGCGGTTTTCCCGGGGAAGGACCTTCTGGACCTTGCCCTGCTTGCCCCGGTCCTTGCCCGTCAGCACGAGCACCGTATCGCCGGTACGGATCTTCAAGCCCATGCCCAGGACCTCCTAAAGCACCTCAGGCGCAAGAGATATGATGCGCATGAAATTCTTTTCCCGCAACTCCCTTGCTACCGGGCCGAAGATGCGGGTCCCGCGGGGCTCCAAATTGTCCCGGAGCAAGACGGCGGCATTGTCGTCGAATTTGATGTAGGTGCCGTCGGGCCGGCGCAGCCCGTGCTTGGTGCGGACGATGACCGCCCGGACCACGTCGCCCCGCTTCACCATGCCGCCGGGAGTGGCTTCCTTGACGGACCCGACGACAATATCGCCGATGCCGCCGTAACGGCGCTTGGAACCGCCCAGGACCTTGATCACCATGAGCTTCCGGGCGCCCGTGTTGTCCGCCACGTTCACTCGAGTATGGGTCTGAACCATCGCTGGTGCCTCCTACCGGCAGCTTCAGCTCTCGCCGACAGCCAATTCGTCCAGTTCAACGGCCTCGCTCTGGGCCTGCTCCTCCACCCGGAGGGCGGTAGCCTCCGAGTGCTCCAGCACTTCTACCACCCGCCACCGCTTGTGCCGGCTGAGAGGGCGGGTTTCCATAATTCTCACCAAGTCCCCGATGCGGGCCTGGTTGTTCTCGTTGTGGGCCATGTACTTCTTGGACCGCTTGATGCGGCGGCCGTACAGCGGGTGGGCGGCGATGCGCTCCACCAGCACGACCACCGTCTTGTCCATCCGGTCGGAAACTACGCGACCCACCAGGCTCTTGCGCTTGCCCCGCTCTTTCATAAGGATCCTCCTACCCCTGGCCGGCCTTCAGCTTCCTAGCGGACATGACGGTCTTGACCCGGGCGATGTCCTTGCGGACCTGGCGGAACCGCATGGGGTTCTCCAGACGCCCCGTCGCCCGCTGGAATCGCAGGTTGAAAAGCTCCGCCTGGAGCTCTTCCAGCTTCTTGGCCAATTCCTCGTCGGACAAACCGACCAAATTCTTTGCCTTCATCAGTTTTCACCGCCCGGCTGTCCCCGGTGGACGAACCTGGTTCTTACCGGCAGCTTGTGGCCCGCCAGGCGCATGGCTTCCCTGGCCAGTTCCAGGGGAACCCCGGAAATTTCGAACATGATGCGGCCCGGCTTCACCACGGCCACCCAGTATTCCGGCGACCCCTTGCCGCTGCCCATCCTGGTTTCAGCCGGCTTCTTGGTGATGGGCTTATCGGGGAAGATGCGGATCCAAACCTTGCCGCCGCGCCGGATATGCCGGGTCATGGCGATACGGGCCGCCTCGATCTGGCGGGAGGTGATCCAGCCCGCCGTGGTGGCCTGGAGGCCGTAATCACCGTGATGCAGGGTGGTGCCACGGGAGGCCTTGCCCCTCATCCGCCCGCGCTGCACCTTGCGCCAGCGCACCCGCTTAGGCATCAACATGGGCTACTCGCCTCCCCCTTCCACCTGATCAGCTGCCACGTTTTCGTCTACCTTCGATGCTTCTCCAACCGCCTCTTCGGCGTCGGTAGCCTCCTCGGCACCGCCGGCGGCCTGGGCCTCGGCGACGGCCACGGCGGCCCCTTCGGTGCCGGCAGCTTCGGCGGGCTGCTCAGCCACCCGGGCCCGGCGACGGCGGGGGCGCTTGATGGACGTGGACTCCACGCCCATTTCCTGCTTGCCCTCGCCCAGGTTGATCCAGACCTTGACGCCGATCTGCCCGTAGGTGGTGTAAGCCTCGGCGAAGCCGTAATCGATGTTGGCCCGAAGAGTGTGGAGGGGTACCGAACCTTCGGCGGTCCATTCGCTGCGGGACATTTCCGCGCCGCCCAGGCGGCCGGAAACCATGATCTTGATGCCCTCGGCACCGGCCCGCATAGCCCTGTTGGCTGCCTGCTTGATGGCCCGGCGGAAGGCAACCCTGCGCTCCAGCTGCAGGGCGATGCCCTCGGCCACCAACTGGGCGCTCAGCGCCGGCTCCCGCACCTCAACAACATTAATGTGAATCTGCTTGCCCGTCAATTGCTCCAGCTCTTGCCGCAGCCGGTCAACCCCGGTGCCGCCCCGGCCGATGACGATGCCCGGCTTGGCGGCATGGATGGTCAAACGGATCCGGTTGGCGAAACGTTCAATCTCAATGACGGCGATGCCCGCATCGTACAGGGCCTCCTTGACATGGCGGCGGATGCGGGTGTCCTCATGGAGCAGCTGGGCGTACTCCGGGCCGCGGGAAAACCAGCGGGCCTGCCAGTCCCGGCTGATGCCCAGGCGGAACCCGATGGGATGGACCTTTTGACCCATGGCTTACCCCTCCTCTCTCTCTTTCACCACCACGGTGATGTGGGCGGTGGGTCGAATGTAAATGTCGCGGCGGCCTCGGGCCCGGGGGCGCAGCCGCTTGTAGCGGGGCCCCTCGTCCACGTAGGCTTTGGCCACGTACAAATCGTCCTCGGCCATTTCGTAATTATGGGTGGCGTTGGCCACCGCCGACCGCAGCACTTTTTCGATGGTGCGGCTGGCCCGGCGGGGCGTGAAGCGCAAAGTGCTCAAGGCATCGGCCACCGGCTTGCCCCTGATCAGGTCGATCACCAGCCTCGCCTTGCGGGGCGACAAACGCACATAGCGGGCTGTGGCTCGAGCTTCCATCGCAAACTACCTCACTTCAGGCGCGCAGAGCGTTCCGTCTGCCCGGCGTGGCCGCGGAAGGTCCGGGTGGGAGCGAACTCTCCCAGCTTGTGGCCCACCATGTCTTCGGTGATGTAGACGGGGACGTGCTTCCGCCCGTCGTGCACCGCTATGGTGTGCCCGACCATTTCCGGAACGATGGTGGATGCCCGCGCCCAAGTCTTCAGCATGCGCTTCTCATTCCGCTCATTCAGTTCCCGGACCCGTTTCAACAGCCGGGCGTCGACGTAAGGTCCCTTCTTAAGCGACCTGCCCATTCAGGTTTCCTCCCTCAACGCTTCTTGCGGCTGCGAACGATGAATTTATCCGAAGGTTTGCGCCGCCGGCGGGTCTTGCCGCCAATCGCGATCTTGCCCCAGGGCGTTGAGGGCACCCTGCCTGCAGGGGCCTTGCCTTCACCACCACCGTGGGGGTGGTCGACGGGGTTCATGGCGGCGCCCCGGACTGTGGGCCGGCGGCCCAGCCAGCGGCTGCGGCCGGCCTTGCCTGTGGTGATGTTCTCGTGTTCCGGGTTGCTCACCTGACCCACGGTGGCCTTGCAATCCAAATGAATGAGACGAACCTCGCCCGAAGGCATGCGGACGTGGCCGTAGTCGCCCTCCTTGGCCGCCAGCTGGCCTTGGGTGCCGGCGGAGCGGGCCAACTGACCGCCGCGCCCGGGCACCAGTTCGATGTTGTGGATGACGGTGCCCGTGGGCATGTTCCGCAAGGTCAGGGCATTGCCGGGCTTGATGTCGGCTTGAGGCCCCGACATGACCTGCTGGCCCACCTCCAGGCCCACCGGCGCCAGGATGTAGCGCTTCTCGCCGTCGGCGTAATGGAGCAGGGCGATGTATGCGGTCCGGTTGGGGTCGTATTCGATGGAAGCCACTTTGGCGGGAATGCCGTCCTTGTCCCGCCGGAAATCGATGATGCGGTAGCGCCGCTTATGGCCCCCGCCCCGGTGCCGGACCGTGATCCGGCCCGTGTTGTTGCGCCCGGACCCCCGCTTCAGGGCGACGGTAAGGGACTTCTCCGGTTCATCCCGGGTGATGATGGATGATCGGTCGGCCACGGACATATGGCGGCGTCCAGGCGACGTAGGCTTGAAATGCTTGACTGCCATCCTGCTGACCTCCTTGTCATCCGGGCACCCGGGCACCGGACGAAAATGCTACGAAACGATCTCCTCAAAGAACTCGCGGATTTCCTGGCCCTCGGCCAAGGTGACGATGGCCTTCTTCCAGTCGGGCCGCCGCCCCCATTGAAAGCGCACCCGCCGCCGCTTGCCCCGGTAATTCATGGTGTTCACCCGGGCTACGTCCACATTAAAAATTTCCTTGATGGCGGCCTTGATTTCAGGCTTGGTGGCCTTGGCGTCCACGACGAAAGTGTACTTGCCCTGCTGCAGCTGCTCCACGCTTTCTTCGGTGATGACGGGGCGGATGATGATCTGGCGGGCCGGACGTCGTGTGCTCACGGTGCCAATACCTCCTCCACCGCCGCAACGGCCTCCCGGGCCATCACCAGGGCTCCGTGCCGGAGGACGGCGTAGGTGTTCAGGTCCCGGGCAGCCATCACCGCCGTGCCGGGCAGGTTGCGGGCCGCCCTGTAGACGGTGGCGTCGTGCTCCGCCGTCACGATCAAGGGGTTGCGGCCGGCCTTCAGGTTGTCCAGAATGCGGGCCATCCCCTTGGTGCTGGGCTGCTCCATGGAGAGCCCATCAACTATGAGCAGGGAGCCCTCCCGCACCTTGCTGGTCAAGGCAGAGCGCAGGGCGCTCCGGCGTGCCTTCTTGGGCATCTTCTGCCGGTAGTCCCTGGGCTGGGGGCCAAAGGTGACCCCGCCTCCCCGCCAGATGGGCGACCTGATACTGCCGTGGCGAGCCCGGCCCAAGCCCTTCTGCCGCCAGGGCTTCCTGCCGCCGCCCCGCACCATGGCGCGGGTTTTGGTGGCAGCAGTGCCCGTCCTTTGGTTGGCCAAATACATGACCACGGCCCGGTGCATCAAGCCGGGATTAACGGGCGCATCGAACACCGCCGCGGGCAATTCAATTTCATCTACCTGCTGGCCCTCCAAGTCGTAGACGGGCACCTTCGGCATAACCTTCACTCCCGACTCTTCTTGCCTGCAACCGTAGTGGGGCGAATTTCCACGATGCTGCCCCGGGCCCCGGGGACGGAGCCCCGCAAGACCAGGAGGTGGCGTTCAGCATCCACTTTCACCACGGGCAGGCCCCGGACGGTGACCCGCCGGCCGCCCATGCGGCCGGGCATGCGCCGGCCTTTGAACACCCGTCCGGGGAATGTGGATCCGCTTAGGCCGCCCGTGCCCCGGTGGTATTTGGAACCGTGGCTCATGGGGCCCCGGGAGAAGCCGTGCCGCTTGATGCTGCCGGCAAAGCCCTTGCCCCGGGAGGTGCCGCTCACATCCACATACTGCCCCTCGCTGAACATGCTCACGTCGATGACCTGGCCTTCTTCCAGCTGGGCACCGGCTTCCAGCGGGAACTCTCGCAGCAGGCGGGTGGGCTCCACCCCGGCCTTTTGGAAGTGGCCCTTCATCTGCCGGGTGACCTTGCGTTCCTTGACGCTGCCGTAGCCCAGCTGAATCCCTTCGTAACCGTCCCGTTCGAGAGTCCGCTTCTGCACCACAACGCACGGACCGGCCTGGACAACTGTTACCGGCACCAGATTGCCGTTTTCATCAAAAAGCTGAGTCATGCCGATCTTGCGGCCTAAGATGCCCGGTGACAAAGCCGGTCTCCCCTTACAGCTTGATTTCGATGTCCACCCCGGCGGGCAAGTCGAGCCGCATCAGGGCGTCTACCGTCTTGGGCGTCGGATCCAGGATGTCGATCAGACGCTTGTGGGTACGCATCTCGAACTGTTCACGAATGTCCTTTTCACCGTTGGGCGCGGTCAGCACGGTGAAGACGTTCCTCTCCGTCGGCAGGGGAACGGGACCTGCCACCCGCGCACCGCTGCGGCGGGCGGTGTCGACGATCCGCTCAGCCGACTGATCCAGTATGCCGTGCTCGAACGCCCGCAGGCGGATGCGAATCTTCTGGGTCGGTGCCATCGTCACGTTCCCCCCTTCAGCCCAATACCTTAGGCAATGATCTTGGTGACCACGCCGGCCCCGACGGTGCGCCCGCCTTCCCGGATGGCGAACCGGAGGCCTTCCTCGATGGCGATGGGCGTAATCAGCGAAACCTTCATGTTGACGTTGTCGCCCGGCATGCACATCTCCACGCCCTCGGGCAGTTCGATGGTGCCGGTCACGTCGGTGGTCCGGAAGTAGAACTGGGGCCGGTAGCCGTTGAAGAAGGGCGTATGGCGGCCGCCTTCCTCCCGGGTCAGGACGTAGACCTCGGCCTCGAACTGGGTGTGGGGGCTGATGCTGCCGGGCTGGGCCAGCACCTGGCCCCGCTCGATGTCGTCCTTGTCCACGCCCCGGAGCAGGCAGCCGATGTTGTCGCCGGCCACGCCTTCGTCCAGAACCTTGCGGAACATCTCCACGCCTGTGACCACGGTCTTGCGGGGTTCATTGGTGAAGCCGACGATTTCAACCTCATCGCCGGTCTTGACCCGGCCCCGCTCCACACGGCCGGTGGCCACGGTGCCGCGGCCGGTGATGGTGAAGACGTCTTCCACGGGCATGAGGAAGGGCTTGTCGACATCCCGCTCGGGGGTGGGGACGTACTCGTCGACGGCGGCCATAAGCTCCAGGATCTTCTGCTGGTGCTCCTCGTCCCCTTCCAGGGCCTTGAGGGCGGAGCCGACGATGACGGGAACCTCGTCGCCGGGGAAGTCGTAGTCGCTCAGCAGCTCCCGGACTTCCAGCTCCACCAGTTCCAGCAGCTCGGGATCATCCACCATGTCGGCCTTGTTGAGGAAGACGACGATATAAGGCACGCCTACCTGCCGGGCCAGCAAGATGTGCTCCCGGGTCTGGGGCATGGGCCCGTCGGCGGCGCTGACCACCAGGATGGCCCCGTCCATCTGGGCGGCGCCGGTGATCATGTTCTTGACGTAGTCGGCGTGGCCGGGGCAGTCCACGTGGGCGTAGTGCCGGTTGTCGGTTTCGTACTCCACGTGGGAGGTGGCGATGGTGATGCCCCGCTCCCGCTCCTCCGGCGCCCGGTCGATCTGATCGTAAGCCTTGAACTCAGCACCGCCCTGCTTGGACAGCACCAAGGTGATGGCGGCGGTCAAAGTGGTCTTGCCGTGGTCGACGTGACCGATGGTGCCCACGTTTACGTGGGGTTTAGTCCGTTCAAACTTCTCCTTAGCCATACCCGGGATCCCTCCCCTTACTCCGCAAGAAGTGGGTTACTGCGACACCTTGACGGTGCCGCGCACCTTGTCAATCAATTCCTGCGCCATCTGCTGCGGTACAACCTCGTAGTGGGCCAACTGCATGCTGTACGTACCCCGGCCTTGGGTGCGGGACCGGAGGTCCGTAGCGTATCCGAACATCTCCGCCAAGGGCACCAGGGCGGTAATGGCCTGGCCGCCGGGCACCGGCTCGGTGCCTTCTACACGCCCCCGGCGTGCGTTGATATCACCGATGACATCGCCCAGATATTGCTCAGGCGCGACCACCTCCACACGCATCAGCGGCTCCAGCAGCACGGGCCCGGCCTGAGAAGCCGCGGCTTTCAGGGCCTGGGACGCTGCGATCTTAAAGGCAATCTCCGAAGAGTCAACCTCGTGGAAGCTGCCGTCCACCAGTTCCACCCGCACGTCCACCATGGGGTAGCCGGCCAGCACGCCGCCTCCCAGGGCTTCCTCGATGCCGGCCTCTACGGCGGGGATGAATTCCTTGGGGATGACGCCGCCCACGATCTTGCTCTCGAATTCGAAGCCTTGACCCCTCTCCAGGGGCTCCACGTTGATGATCACGTGGCCGTACTGGCCGCGGCCACCTGTCTGGCGGATGTACTTGCCCTCGACGCCGGATACGGCCTGGGTGATGGTCTCCCGGTAGGCCACCTGGGGCCGGCCCACCTTGGCCTCCACCTTGAACTCCCGCAGCAGGCGGTCGACGATGACCTCCAGGTGGAGTTCGCCCATGCCGGAAATGATGGTCTGGGCCGTTTCCTCGTCGGTGCGGACCCGGAAGGTGGGGTCCTCCTCGCCCAGCTTGCGCAGGGCTTCGCCGATGCGGTCCTGGTCCGCCTGGGTCTTGGGCTCGATGGCCACATCGATGACCGGCTCCGGGAATTCGATGGACTCCAGCAGGATGGGAGCATCCTCCTGGGACAAGGTGTCGCCCGTCTGGATGTCCTTCAGGCCGACGGCGGCGGCGATGTCGCCCGTCCGCACCTCGTCGATCTCTTCCCGGTGGTTGGCGTGGAGCATCACCAGGCGGCCAACCCGCTCCCGCTTGCCCTTGGACACGTTGTACACGTAGGACCCGGACTTGAGCACGCCCGAGTAGACACGGAAGAAGACCAGCTTGCCCACGTAGGGATCGGTCATGATCTTGAAGGCGAGAGCCGAGAAGGGCTCGTCGTCGTCGGGGCGCCGCTCGGCCGGGGTGTCCTCGCCGGGGATGGTGCCCTCGATGGCCGGCACATCCTTGGGTGAGGGCAGGAAGTGGATGATGCCGTCCAGGAGGAGTTGTACACCTTTGTTGCGGTAAGAAGAGCCGCAGAATACAGGCACCACCGAGACGGACAAAGTGCCCTTGCGCAGGGCGGCCCTGATTTCATCGGGCGTAATCTCCTCGCCCTCCAGGTAGCGCTCCATCAATTCTTCATCCAGGTCGGCCACCGCTTCCAGGAGCCGCTCCCGGTACTCGGCCACCTTGTCCTGCATGTCGGCGGGGATTTCCCCGATCTCGTACTCGGTGCCCAGGTCGTCCTTGTAGAGCCAGGCTTCCTGGTTAATCAAATCCACGATGCCGGTGAAATCGTTCTCAGCGCCGATGGGCAGCTGCACCGGCACGGCGTTGGCCCCCAGGCGGTCCCGCAGCTGGCCCACGACCCGCTCGAAGTCGGCGCCCACGATGTCCATCTTGTTAACGTAAGCGATACGGGGCACCCCGTAGCGGTCGGCCTGGCGCCAGACCGTCTCCGACTGGGGCTCCACGCCGCCCCGGGCGCAGAACACGGCGATCACGCCGTCCAGCACCCGCAGGGAGCGCTCCACTTCTACGGTGAAGTCCACGTGCCCCGGGGTGTCAATGATGTTGATCCGGTGATCCTTCCAGAAGCAGGTGGTAGCGGCGGAGGTGATGGTGATGCCCCGCTCCTGCTCCTGGACCATCCAGTCCATGGTCGCGGCACCCTCGTGGGTTTCGCCCATCCGGTGGACGCGCCCCGTGTAGAAGAGGATGCGTTCCGTGGTTGTAGTCTTGCCGGCGTCAATGTGCGCCGCAATACCGATATTCCTGATGCGCTCTAGTGGGAAATCGCGAGGCATGACGCGACCCCCTCTCTCTCTGAAAGATGACGGGACCTTACCAACGGTAGTGGGCAAAGGCGCGATTGGCCTCGGCCATGCGGTGAATCTCTTCCTTGCGGCGCACGGCCCCGCCCGTCCCTCCTGCTGCTTCGATGATTTCTGCCGCCAAGCGGTCCACCATGGTCCGCTCGCTGCGGGTCCTGGCCGCCTCCACCAGCCAGCGCAGGGCCAGGCTCATGCGTCGACGCGGCCGGACTTCCATGGGAACCTGATAGGTGGAGCCGCCCACCCGGCGCGGCCTGACCTCCAGCACGGGCATGGTGTTCTTCACCGCCTGCTCGAAGGTGCTCAGGGCATCCCGCCCGGTCTTGGCGGCCACCTGGTCCAGGGCGGTGTAAAAGATCTTCTGGGCCAAGCCCTTCTTGCCGTCTTGCATCAACTTGTTGATAAACCGCGCCACCATCTCATTGCCGTATACTGGATCCGGCTCCACCCGGCGGCGTTCGGCGCTGCCGCGTCTCGGCACCCTTTTCCCTCCCAAGCAAACCTCTAAAGAAAGCGTAGAAAAATCCTCGGATCCTCACGAGGACTTACCCAGGCCGTTCCTTATGGCGGAAAGCCTTTTCCAAGAGCTCCTACCACAAAGCTTCGACTTCAGTCTGGCGCCGAATCAGTTGCGGGGCTTCTTGGTCCCGTACTTGGAACGCCCCTGGTTCCGGTTTTCGACGCCCGCTGCATCCAATGCACCGCGTACGATCTGGTACCTTACACCGGGCAAGTCTTTGACCCGGCCACCCTGGACGAGCACTACCGAGTGCTCCTGCAGGTTGTGGCCTTCGCCGGGGATGTAGGCCGTCACTTCGATGCCGTTGGTCAGGCGCACCCTGGCAATCTTCCGCAGGGCCGAATTAGGCTTCTTCGGAGTGGTGGTGCGGACCTGAAGACAGACCCCCCGGCGTTGGGGATTTCTCTGCAGGGCCGGCGAGCCGGACTTCTTGGTCACCTTCTTCCGGCCCTTACGCACCAGTTGGCTAATCGTGGGCAAGTTCCGCACCTCCCTAATCGGTGTCATGGAGAATGGCCACTGCGGCGGCGCCCACCTTGATCCCGGCGGTCCGCCCCAGGTCGGCCATGGAATCCACTTCGAAAACAGCCACTTGCTTCTCGTTGCACAGGTCGATGAGACCTTTCACCACATGGGGTTCAGCGTCACGAGCAACATACACTGCCTTGGCCGCGCCCCGGGAGACCGCCTTCAGCGCCTGCTTGGTGCCGACGGCCCGCCGGCGGGCGGCGCGCACGGCTTCATACACGTTGTTCGCAACCTCCTGTCACCATGGGCCGGACATTGTTGCTAAACAACTCTTTCCCCAGGCTACATGGTGGCAGACACTCGTATATTCTAGCACCGAGGTATCCACTATGCAAGGGATGGCGCGGCCTTTCCCGGGGCGCCGTGTCCCTTACGAAACGCTGTTCTTACCCATTTCTTCCGCCGCGGAACCGTCGCCGGCGGCTCCATCCTCGGCGACCCCGTCACCCGTGGGTGCCACGACTCCCGCCATGGCGCCGGCGGCCTCGTCTTCACCGGCCATTGCCCCGGCGCCGTCGGCCTCCAGATCGCCTTCCGACAGGCCGTTGGGAGAAACTTCGGTCCCCGCCGGCGGCAGCAGCTGGATGCGCCGGTAGCGGCCCATGCCCGTGCCCGCCGGGATCAGCTTGCCGATGATGACGTTCTCCTTCAGGCCCACCAGGTGGTCCACCCGGCCCTTGATGGCCGCCTCGGTGAGCACCCGGGTGGTCTCCTGGAAGGAGGCGGCGCTCAAGAAGGAATCGGTAGCCAGGGATGCCTTGGTGATGCCCAGGAGAACGGGCTTGGCCACAGCCGGCCGGCCGCCCTGCTCCTGCACCCGGGCGTTGGCTTCTTCGTAAGTGAAGAGGTCCACCTGGCTGCCCGGCAGCAGGTTGGTGTCGCCGGCATCCTCCACCTTCACCTTGCGCAGCATCTGGCGCACGATGATCTCGATGTGCTTGTCGTTGATCTCCACGCCCTGGAGGCGGTAGACCCGCTGCACTTCCTGGAGCAGGTACAGCTGCACGCCTCGGACGCCCCGCACCTTCAGGATGTCGTGGGGGTTGGCGGAGCCTTCCGTCAACTCGTCGCCGGGCTGGACCCGGTCGCCGTCCCGCACCCGCACCCGGGCGCCGAAGGGGACGGGATAGGACTTGACGCCGCCTTCGTCCATCATGATGCGGATCTCCCGGCGGCCCAGGTCGGTGACGATCTTCACCACGCCTTCGGCCTCGGCGATGACGGCCTGGCCCTTGGGCTTGCGGGCTTCGAACAATTCCTCCACCCGGGGCAGACCCTGGGTGATGTCTTCACCGGCCACACCGCCGGTGTGGAAGGTGCGCATGGTCAACTGGGTGCCGGGCTCGCCTATGGATTGGGCGGCGATGATGCCTACGGCGGTCCCCACGTCCACCAGCCTGCCTATGGCCAGATCGCGGCCGTAGCAGCGGGCGCACACGCCGTGGCGGGTGCGGCAGGTGAGGACCGAGCGGATGTGCACCTGCTTGAAGCCGGCCTCCATGAGGCGCTCGGCGATTTCCTCGGTGATCTCCTCGTTCTCGCCGACGATGACCTCGCCGGTTTCGGGGTGGCGGTGATCCTCGCTGGCCACCCGGCCGACGATCCGGTCGGCCAGGGACTCGATGACCTCGCCGCCGTCGCTGATCTCCTCCACGGTGATGCCGGCGGCGGTGCCGCAGTCCACCTCCCGCACGATGACGTCCTGGGCCACGTCCACCAGGCGGCGGGTCAGGTAGCCCGAGTCGGCGGTGCGCAGGGCGGTGTCGGCCAGACCCTTCCGGGCGCCGTGGGTGGAGATGAAGTACTCCAGCACCGTCAGGCCTTCCCGGAAGTTGGAGCGCACGGGCAGCTCGATGGTGCGGCCCGACGGGTCGGCCATCAGGCCCCGCATGCCGCCCAGCTGGGAAATCTGGACCCAGTTGCCCCGGGCCCCGGAGATGGCCATCATGCGGATGGGGTTGAAGATGTCCAGCTGCTCCTTCAAGTTCTCGGTGATTTCATCCCGGGTTTCCGTCCAGATGTCGATGACCTTCTGGTAGCGCTCCTCCGGGGTCAGCAGGCCCCGCTGGTACTGGGCCTCCACCTGCTCCACGGCCTTTTGGGCCTTGGTGATGATCTCTTCCTTGTTGTCGGGGATGATGACGTCCTTGACGGAAATGGTGGTCCCCGCCCGGGTGGCGTAGTGGAAGCCCAGTTCCTTCAAGGCGTCCAAGGTCTTGGCCGTGGTCAGGTAGCCCCACCGGCGGAAGCATTCGGCCACGATCCGGGCCAGCACGTGCCGGTCCACCACTTCGTTGTGGAAGGGCAGATCCTCGGGCAAGGACTCGTGGAAGATGAGACGGCCCACGGTGGTCTCCACGATTTCCGGCTTGCCGTCGGCACCGGGCATCCGCACCTTGATGCGGGCGTGGAGATCGATATGGCCGTGGTCAAGGGCCATGCGGGCCTCGTCGATGTCGGCGAAGAAGCGGCCCTCGCCCTTGGCCCCTTCCTTTTCCAAGGTGAGATAGTAGCAGCCCAGCACCATGTCCTGGGTGGGGGTGGCCACGGGCTTGCCGTCCTTCGGGTTCAACAGATTGTAAATGGAAAGCATCAATACCCGGGCTTCCGCCTGGGCTTCGGCGGACAGGGGCACGTGAACGGCCATCTGGTCGCCGTCGAAGTCGGCGTTGTAAGCCGTGCACACCAAGGGGTGAATCTGGATGGCCCGGCCTTCCACCAGCACGGGCTCGAAGGCCTGGATGCCCAGCCGGTGCAGGGTGGGCGCCCGGTTCAGCAGCACCGGATGCTCCTTGATGACGTCCTCCAGGACGTCCCACACCTCGTCCCGGACCCGCTCCACCATCCGCTTGGCGCTCTTGATGTTGTGGGCCAGACCCCGCTTGACCAGCTCCTTCATGACGAAGGGTTTGAACAGCTCCAGGGCCATCTCCTTGGGCAGGCCGCACTGGTGCATGGCCAGATCGGGGCCCACCACGATGACGGAGCGGCCCGAGTAGTCCACCCGCTTGCCCAGCAGGTTCTGGCGGAAACGGCCCTGCTTGCCCTTGAGCATATCGCTCAAAGACTTCAAGGGCCGGTTGCCGGGCCCCGTCACGGGGCGGCCCCGGCGCCCGTTGTCGATGAGGGCGTCCACCGCTTCCTGGAGCATGCGCTTCTCGTTGCGGACGATGATGTCGGGGGCGCCCAGATCCAGCAGCCGCTTGAGGCGGTTGTTCCGGTTGATCACCCGGCGGTACAGGTCGTTCAGGTCGCTGGTGGCGAACCGGCCGCCGTCCAGCTGCACCATGGGACGCAGTTCCGGCGGGATGACCGGCACCACCTCCAGGATCATCCATTCGGGGCGGTTGCCGGAGCGGATGAAGGCGTCCACCACCTCCAGGCGCCGGATGGCCCGCAGGCGCCGCTGGCCGCTGGCGTTGCGGATCTCCTCCCGCAGTTCCTCGGCCAGGACTTCCAGGTCCATGGACTCCAGCAATTCCTTGATGGCCTCGGCCCCCATGCCGGCCCGGAAGGCGCTGCCGTACTTCTGCCGGTATTCCCGGTACTCGTTCTCCGTCAGCAGCTGCTTTTCAATCAGGGAAGTGGTGCCCGGGTCCAACACGATGTAGGAAGCGAAATACAAAACCTTCTCCAAGGACCGGGGCGACATGTCCAGCAGCAGGCCCATGCGGCTGGGGATGCCTTTGACATACCAAATGTGGGAGACGGGCGCCGCCAGCTCGATGTGGCCCATCCGCTCCCGGCGCACCTTGGCCTGGGTGACCTCCACGCCGCAGCGGTCGCACACAATGCCCTTGTAACGGACCCGCTTGTACTTGCCGCAATGGCACTCCCAGTCCTTGACGGGACCGAAGATCTTCTCGCAGAACAGGCCTTCCCGCTCCGGCTTGAGCGTCCGGTAGTTGATGGTCTCGGGCTTCTTGACCTCGCCCTTGGACCACTCCCGGATCTTTTCCGGGGAGGCCAAGCCGATCTTGATGGCGCCGAAATTGTTCACATCGAACAGGACGCTGTCTTCGGCCTGTTCCTGGAATTCACTGATGCTTCTCATTCTTCATCGCCCCCCGGGCCTTCGCCGTCGTCGCCGTCCAGGCCTTGGTCCCAGCCGTCCATCTCTTCGTCTTCGAAGCCTTCACTTTCATCCCCGTCGTCGTAGCCCAAGTCCAAGTCGCCGTCTTCGTCGGCGGCGGCGCCCCGGCGCCGCTGGAGGAGGGCGATGGCTTCCGCCGTGTCGAAATCATCGCCGTCGTCGCCCTCGTCATCTTCCTCATCGCCTTCGTAATCGGCGGCGGGCCGGCCGTCCCGCTGGTCGGGCTCCACGGCCACGCCCCGGCCCATGGTTTCTTCGATATCCTCCAGGTCGGACAAATCCAGGCCTTCCTCTTCCCGGAGCTCCAATTCCCGCTCGTCGTCGGTCAGGATCTTCACGTCCAGGGCCAGGCTCTGCATCTCCTTGATCAAGACCTTGAAGGATTCGGGCACGCCCGGTTCGGGCACGTTTTCGCCCTTGACCACCGCCTCGTAGGTCTTGACCCGGCCCACCACATCGTCGGACTTCACCGTCAGCAGCTCCTGCAGGGTGTAGGCGCTGCCGTAGGCGTAGAGGGCCCACACTTCCATCTCGCCGAAGCGCTGGCCGCCGAACTGGGCCTTGCCCCCCAGGGGCTGCTGGGTGACCAGGGAGTAGGGGCCCGTGGACCGGGCGTGGATCTTGTCGTCCACCAGGTGGGCCAGCTTCAGCATGTAGATGTAACCCACCGAGACGGGGTTGTCGAAAGGCTCGCCGGTGCGGCCGTCCCGCAGGATGGTCTTGCCGTCCTCGGGCAGGCCCGCCAGCCGGAGCATCTCTTCGATGTCCTCCTCGGTGGCGCCGTCGAAGACGGGCGACGCCACATGGAGGCCCAGCGCCTTGGCGGCCCAGCCCAGGTGGCACTCCAAGACCTGGCCCAGGTTCATCCGCGAGGGGACGCCCAAGGGGTTCAGGACGATGTCCACGGGGGTGCCGTCGGGCAGGAAGGGCATATCCTCCTCGGGCAGGATCTTGGCGATGACGCCCTTGTTGCCGTGGCGGCCCGCCATCTTGTCGCCCTCGGAAATCTTGCGCTTCCGGGCCACGTACACCCGCACCAGCTGGTTGACACCGGGGCTCAGTTCATCGCCGGCCTCCCGGCTGAAAATCTTCACGTCAACTACGATGCCGCTCTCACCGTGGGGCACCTTGAGGGAGGAATCCCGCACCTCCCGGGCCTTTTCACCGAAGATGGCCCGCAGCAGGCGCTCCTCCGCCGTCAGTTCCGTTTCACCCTTGGGGGTCACCTTGCCCACCAGGATGTCGTCGGAGCGCACCTCAGCGCCCACCCGGATGATGCCCCGCTCGTCCAGATCCTTCAGGACATCCTCGCCCACGTTGGGGATGTCCCGGGTGATTTCCTCGGGGCCCAGCTTGGTGTCCCGGGCCTCGCACTCGTATTCCTCGATGTGGATGGAGGTGAAGACGTCGTCCACCACCAGCCGCTCGCTGATGAGGATGGCGTCCTCGTAGTTGTAGCCCTCCCAGGGCATGAAGGCCACCAGGACGTTGCGGCCCAGGGCCAGTTCGCCCTGATCGGTGCTGGGCCCGTCGGCGATGACCTCGCCTTCTTCCACCCGCTGGCCCACCCGGACGATGGGCTTCTGGTGGAAGCACGTACCCTGGTTGGACCGCTCGAACTTCATCAGTTCGTAGACGTCCTGCTGGCCGTCGTCGGTCTGGATGATGATCTTGGTGGCGGATACGTAGGCCACTTCGCCGGGCCGGCGGGCCACCTGGAGCACACCCGAGTCCAAGGCTACCCGGCCTTCGATGCCGGTGCCCACCAAGGGGGCTTCGGTGCGCAGCAGGGGCACGGCCTGGCGCTGCATGTTGGCCCCCATGAGAGCCCGGTTGGCGTCGTCGTTTTCAAGGAAGGGAATGAGGGCCGTGGCCACCGACACCACCTGCTTCGGCGACACGTCCATGTAGTCCACTTCTTCCGGCGGCACTTCCCGGTTGCCGGTGCGGTCCCGGACCACCACGCGCCGCTCCAGGAAGCGGCCCGTCTCATCCAAGGGGGCGTTGGCCTGGGCCACCACCACTTCGTCTTCTTCGTCGGCGGTCAGGTAGACGATGTCCTCGGTGACCCGACCGTTCTCCACCCGCCGGTAGGGGGTTTCGATGAAGCCGTAGGGGTTGACCCGGGCATAGGTGGACATGGCGCCGATGAGGCCGATGTTGGGGCCTTCCGGCGTCTCGATGGGGCACATGCGGCCGTAGTGGCTCTGGTGAACGTCCCGCACGTCCATGCCGGCCCGCTCACGGCTCAAGCCGCCGGGGCCCAGGGCCGACAGGCGCCGCTTGTGGGTCAGTTCCGCCAGGGGGTTGGTCTGGTCCATGAACTGGCTCAACTGGCTGGAGCCGAAGAACTCCCGGACCGCCGCCACCACGGGGCGGATGTTGATGAGGGCCTGGGGCGTGATGACGTCGATATCCTGGATGGTCATCCGCTCTTTGACCACCCGCTCCATGCGGGCCAGGCCGATGCGGAACTGGTTCTGGAGCAGTTCGCCCACGGAGCGCAGGCGCCGGTTGCCCAGGTGGTCGATGTCGTCGATGTTGCCGATGTTGTGGGACAGGCAGACCATGTAGTTGACCACGGCGGCCACGTCTTCGGGCGTCAAGGTGCGCACCGAAACGGCGGGGGCGCCGTTGCCCAGCACCACCACCTGTTGGCCCGCGGGGGTCTCCACCAGCACCCGGTGCACGCCGCTCTCCTGGATCTCCTGGGCCATGGCCCGGGTGATGGTCTCCCCGGCGGGCACGATGGTGCGGCCCGTCTGGGGCACGACGATGTCGTTGACCGCCCGGGTGCCCACCAGGCGGTTGCGCACATTCAGCTTCTTATTGATCTTGTAGCGGCCAACGGTGGCCAGGTCGTACCGCTTGGAGTCGAAGAACAAGTTTTGCAGCAAGGTGCGGGCGCTTTCTTCCGTAGGCGGCTCGCCGGGCCGCAGGCGCTTGTAGATCTCCAGCAGGGCTTCCCGCTCGGAGCGGGTGTGGTCCCGCTCCAAGGTGGCCCGGACCACTTCGTTGTCGCCCAGCAGGGTAAGGATCTCCGAGTCGTCGGAGTAGCCCAAGGCCCGGAGCAAAATGGTGGCCGGCTGCTTGCGGGCCCGGTCCACCCGCACCGACACTACGCCGGAGGCGTCGGTTTCAAACTCCAGCCAGGCGCCCCGGTTGGGGATGACGGTGGCGGACAAAATGCGGTTGCCGTTGTTGTCCACCCCTTCGGAATAATACACCCCGGGGGAGCGCACCAACTGGCTGACGACCACCCGCTCGGCACCGTTGACGATGAAGGTGCCCTTCTCGGTCATCAGCGGGAAGTCGCCCATGAAAACTTCTTGCTCTTTTACCTCGCCCCGCCCCGGCTCCTTGTTGACCAACTGCACCCTGACCCGGAGGGGAGCCGAATAAGTGACGTCCCGCTCTTTGCATTCCTGGACGCTGTACTTGGGTTCGCCCAGGGTATAGTCTTGGAACTCCAGGACCAAATTGCCCGTAAAGTCTTCAATGGGGGATATGTCGTCGAACATTTCCCGAAGGCCCTCTTTGAGGAACCACTCGTAGGAACTCTTCTGCAGCTCGATAAGATAAGGGAGATCGAGGACCTCCTCAATGCGGGCAAAACTGTGGCGTTCCCGCTTGCCTGAAACCACGGGCTTCCCGATGGTGACGGGGCTGGCCATGCAGGCGTCACTCCTTTTGGATCGGGCTCCTCGCCTGGCAGCGACGGCACCCAATATGGAGATTAGGGACTAAGCTAAAAGAATGGCCGAACTCCTTCAATAAAGCAGATGTCCTCCAGGATGACCCTGAGGACAATCTCTTGCATGTGGCGGTCGAGATGCAATAGTTTCGCGCTGTCTAAGCAGTCTGGCATGGAAATGGAGGATTTATGCCACCCTCTGATGAATAGTTCCACAGCAGTCTGCTGTAGGCTGAATGCAGCCCGCAAAAAGACAACGACATGGCAAGATAGTATATTAGCAAAGGGCTCGGAGGCTGTCAAACGGGTCCGGCCATCGCCATTACGAAAAAAGCACGCCGCATGGGAGCGGGTGCTTTTTGTCGTCTTGGGCCGGCGAAGCCGGTGTCCTGCTTGGTCTTACTTGACCTCCACCGTGGCACCTACTTCGCTCAGCTTGGCCTTGATCTCCTCGGCTTCTTCCTGGCTCACGCCCTCCTTGATGGGCTTGGGGGCGGAATCCACCAGGTCCTTGGCTTCCTTCAGGCCGAGGCCGGTCAACTCCCGGACCACCTTGATGACCTGAATCTTCTTGTCGCCGGCGGCGGCCAGGATGACGTCAAATTCCGACTTCTCCTCCGCCGGGGCAGCGTCGCCGGTGGCAGCGGCTACGGGGCCGGCGGCAGCCACTACCGGCGCGGCGGCGGTGACGCCGAACTCCTCCTCAAAAGCCTTGACCAGCTCCGCCAGTTCCACCACGGTCATGCCTTTGACCATTTCCAGCACTTCGGCTACCTTGGACATTCCTGACTACCTCCTCCGGCTGCCGCTCCCGGCGGCCAGCCGTCCAACGTATGTTAAAGAAATGTTCTTGCCCGACGGCATTGCCCTGCGCCGCGGCAGGAGCCCGTCAGGCCGCCGCTTCCTTCTGCTTGCGCACCCCATCCAGCACGTTGACCAAACCGCGCAGTACACCCGAAAGGGCACCGGCGAACCCCGCCAGGGGCGCCGTGAAGCCGCCGGCCACCTTGGCCAGCAGTTCGTCCCGGCCGGGCAGGTCCGCCAGGGTCTTCACCTCATCGGCCGAGATGACCCGGCCTTCCAAAACGCCAGCCTTTACTGAAAGGAGACCGAATTCCTTAATGTAGCTCTGCAGCGCCTTGGCGGCGGTGACGGGATCGTCGTAGCCGAAGGCCACCGCCGTGGGCCCCACCAGGTGCTCCTCCAGTTCGTCCAGGCCGGCTTCCTTGGCTGCCCGCCGGGCCAAGGTGTTCTTCACCACCTTGAACTCCACGCCGGCCTCCCGCATCCGGCGCCGGAGCTGGTTGGCCTGGGCTACGTTCATGCCCCTGAAGTCCGCCAGAACGGCTCCCTGAACCTTGCTGAACTTTTCCTGGAGCTCAGCTACCACCGCAGCCTTTTGCTCCCGGGTAGCCGACATGCCCTTCACCTCCTCTCCACGAAAAAACCCCGCCGTTGGGTCGCCGGCAGGGCTGTCGAGGTGAAGGCAACATGCACCGCGGCACGACGCCGGAGCCTGGGCGGCCCCGGTCCCGTACTCCCGGTCCACTCGCCGATATGAAGATGGGTTCACCTCGACAGGCGGGCCACCGGCCCCTTAAGCCGCCGTCCTGCCCGCCCCGGGGCGGCAGGCGGCCGGCACCTGTTGTCTTAGGCTTGCAAGCCGCTTAAGCGGCAGAAACCGCGTGATGCGGGTGAATCTTGATGCCCGGACCCATGGTGGACGAAACCGTCACCGAGCGGACGTACTGACCCTTGGCTCCGGCCGGCTTGGCCTTCACCAAGGCGTCCATCAAGGTGGTGAAATTTTCCATCAGGTGGTCCAGGTCGAAAGAAACTTTGCCGATGGCAACGTGGACGATGCCCGCCCGATCGGTGCGGAATTCCACCTTGCCTGCCTTCGATTCCTTGACGGCTTGGGCAACGTCGAAGGTGACGGTGCCCGACTTGGGATTGGGCATCAGGCCCCGGGGGCCCAGAATCCTGCCCATGCGGCCCACCACGCCCATCATGTCGGGGGTGGCGATGGCCACGTCAAAGTCCAGCCAGCCTCCCTGGATCTTGGCAACCAAATCATCGTCGCCCACGAAGTCGGCGCCGGCCTTCAACGCCTCCTGGGCCTTTTCGCCCTTGGCGAACACCAGCACCCTCACCTGCCGGCCGGTGCCGTGGGGGAGAACGACGGTGCCCCTCACCATCTGGTCGGCATGGCGCACATCCACGCCCAGACGCACCGCCACTTCCACCGTTTCATCGAAATTGGCCCAGGCCCGCTCCTTCACCAGGGCGAGAGCCTCCCTGGGCGAGTGGAGGCGATCCTGGTCCAATTCCGCGACGGCTTCCCGATATCGCTTACCCCGCCTTGCCATCACCTTAACCTCCTGCGCTTGCCCAGCCCTTCAAATCAGTCGACGATCTCCAGGCCCATGCTCTTGGCGGTGCCTTCAATCATCCGCACCGCTGCCGCCAGATCATGGGCGTTCAAGTCGGGCATCTTCTTGGACGCGATTTCCTCGATCTGCTTCCGGGTCACCCGGCCCGCCGCAGCCTTCTGCGGTTCGCCGCCGCCCTTGTCGATGCCGGCCGCCTGCTTCAGCAGCACGGCCGCCGGCGGCGTCTTTGTAATGAAGCTGAAGGAACGATCAGCGTAAACGGTGATTTCCACCGGGATGATGGTGCCAGCCTGATCGGCGGTGCGGGCGTTGAAATCCTTGCAGAAGCCCATGATGTTCAACTGATACTGACCCAGGGCGGGTCCCACCGGGGGCGCCGGGCTCGCCTTGCCCGCAGGCACCTGGAGCTTGATCACACCGATTACCTTTTTAGCCATGCACCAGCAACCTCCCCACCGGGCTACCCCGCCGCTGACAGTCTACAGGCGTTCGATCTGGCCCAAATCCAATTCCAAAGGGGTCTCCCGGCCGAACATGGAGACCAAAACCTTCAACTTGCCCTTTTCCGCGTCGATGTGGTCGATGACGCCCACGAAGCCTTCGAAGGGCCCGGAACGAACTTTAACACTCTCACCCACGTTGAAGTCAATCTTGGGCCTGGGATGCTCCACGCCCATCTGCTTGCGGATGTCTTCGACCTCTTCGGGCAAGAGGGGAATGGGACGGCCGCCGGATCCGACGAACCCCGTCACGCCCGGGGTGTTGCGCACCACGTACCACGACTCGTCGGTCATCTCCATCTGGACCAGGACGTAGCCGGGGAAAATCTTCTTCTGAACGATGCGCTTCTTGCCGTCCTTGACCTCGATGTGCTCTTCCATGGGCACGACGATGTCGAAGATCTTGTCTTCCATGCCCATGGAGACCACCCGCTTCTCCAGGTTGGCCTTCACTTTGTTTTCATAGCCGGAATAAGTGTGGATGACATACCAAGGAGCGGACGGGCCGGGGCTGTCTTCAGCCGCCTCCTCCGCCTGGTCGGGGGCTTCCTCTTGGCCGGCGCCGGCGCCGTGGACATCCTGGTCGGCTTCGTCGGCCACCGCCGCCGTAGCCCGGCTCTTCTGGACTTCGCTCTCCTCATGGGAGGAAGGCACCATGTCGGCCCTCTCCTAACGTGGCATTAACGGGGCATGACGAGGGAAAAGAGCCCCGCCAGCAAGGCGTCAATCACCCAGATCATCGTACTGGCAAACAGGACCGCTGCGAATACGACTACCGTAAAGATTATGGTTTGCTGCCGATTCGGCCATACGACCCGCCGCAACTCCAGCCAGACTTGCCGCAGAAACTTGCCGGCTTTCGAAAAAAAGGCCAATTCCTCACTTCCGCTTCCGACCGGGCAAGGGCCCATTGGACAGTTTCGGACAAAAAAAGAAAGACCACCAAGTCTTTTTTATTATCGGCGACTTTGGGTGGTTCTTTGCAGGCCCGGAGGGATTCGAACCCCCAACCCGCGGATTTGGAGTCCGCTGCTCTGCCAATTGGAGCTACGGGCCTAGAAGTCCCTTACGGACTGCGGAAGTATTCTACCTTATCGCGTCTCCCTGTGCAAGGTATGGCCCTTGCACCAGCGGCAATATTTTTTCAATTCCAAGCGGGCGGTCGTGGTGCGGCGATTTTTCGTCGTCTGGTAGTTGCGCCGCTTGCAGTTGGTGCACTCCAGGGTGGCAATTACACGCATCGGGATTCCCTCCACCAAAAAAGGCTTTCCCACTTTAGCACGGTGCCCTGCCGGTGTCAATGAATCGGGGCTGCAACAGGAAGGGGCCGACCCCCAGGGGATCGGCCCCTTGTCCCGCTGGAGCTGGCGGGCGGAATCGAACCGCCGACCTCTTCCTTACCATGGAAGCGCTCTGCCTATTGAGCTACGCCAGCTCGAGAGAAGATAAAACAAATTGGTTGCGGGGGTGGGATTTGAACCCACGACCTCCGGGTTATGAGCCCGACGAGCTACCAGACTGCTCTACCCCGCGTCAAACTTTCGGCGCCAATGTGGCCGGCTCCTGTGGAGAGGGGAGGATTCGAACCTCCGAAGGCGTTCGCCAGCGGATTTACAGTCCGCCCCGTTTGGCCACTTCGGTACCTCTCCTGGGCACTTGCCTATTCTAGCATCTTCGGGGCCTGTGGTCAACGCGCAGGCTGGGGCATTGACCGTATCCAGTATAGCCCCGGCCGGGCGGTGAAGCAAGGACCGACGGCGCCTGCTCCCGCAGGCCCTAAAGCGACGGCCGGCCTTCAGGAGCCGGGGCCGGCGGGATGGGTGCGGGACTCCCGAAGTAGTTGCCCTGCCCGTACTTCACCCCGTGGCCCCGCAGGATGGCCAGGCTGGCCGGGTCTTGGATGAATTCGGCCACGGTCTTCTTGCCCAAGGCGTGGATGGCTTCCACCATGACCTTGACCAGCCGCTGGTCCACGGCGCTTTGGGACAGGTCGTGGATGAAGCTGCCGTCGATCTTGACGAATTCCACGGGCAGGCGCTTCAAGAGATTGAAGCCGGCGAACCCGGTGCCGAAGTCGTCCAAAGCCAGGCGGCAGCCCAGGTCCTGCATGGCCATGATGTGCCTGCGGGCGTTGGCGATGTCGTCGATGGCCGCCTGCTCGGTGATCTCGAACATCAAGCGGGTGGGATCCACCTGGGACCGCCGCAGTTCATCCCGCACCACGGCCATGAAATGCTGGTCGGTGAAGGAGCGGCCCGCCAGGTTGACCGCCAGTTTCAGGGGCGCCCGGTTCCCCGCCTTGGCCAGCAGGTTGAGGGCTTGCCGCACCACCCACAGGTCTATTTCCAGCATCAAGTTGGACTTGTTTACATGGGGCAGGAAGACGTTGGGCTCGATGATGGCCCCGCAGGGCTCCTCCAGGCGCAGGAGGAGTTCATAGAGGGCCACCTGCCGGTCATCCAGGCTGTAGATGGGCTGCCAGAAGAGCCGGAGGCGGTCCTGGCGCAAGGCTTCCCGGATGCGCCGCGTCCAGGCCAGCCGGGCGGCGATTTCCTCCCCGCCCTGCACGTCCGCCGAGTACAGGACGACCCGGTTGCCCCCTTCGTATTTGGCCTCGTACATGGCCAAATCGGCCTTGGTCATCAAGTCTTTCACCGTGATGCCGTGGTCGGGGTAGACGACGACGCCGATGCTGGCCGTGGGCTTGATGATGGCCTGGGCACCCCCGCCCTCGGCCATGTGCCGGTCCATGCGCCGCAGTACCTCCTGGGCCAGGTGCAGGGCCTCATCAACACCCCCGCCGGGAAGGACGATGCCGAATTTGTCCCCGCCCAGGCGGCCCGTGATGCCCGTCGGGGGCGAACTTTCCGCCAGCAAGGCGGCGAAGCGCTTCAGCCATTGGTCTCCCGCCCGGTTTCCCAGGCTTTCGTTGACATCGTGGAAGTGGTCCAAGTCCAGATGGAGCAGGGCCCAGGGCGCATCGTTGAGAGCGGCGTTGACGGCCTGTTTTTTCAATTCCTGCTCAAAGCCCGCCTGGTTCAGCAGGCCCGTCAGGGGATCCCTGGGACCGCCGGAAAGCTCATGAATGAGGGCCGTCGCCGGGAACGGTCCGGGGGGCTGCTGGAGCCGGCCGGCGGCCGGCAAGGCCGTAGGGATCTGCTTCCCGACTACGGCGGCTGTTCCCGGGCCCCGGCGGGACGCCTTGTGCACCGCTGCGGCCACCGCTTCACCCACCACGTCGAAGAGGCGCATCTCGGCGGGACTGAAGGGCGGCCGGTGGGCGGGATAGGCCAGGTTAAGGAGGCCCAGCAGTTCCCCATCCCGCTGCAGGGGAATGCTGATGTGCCGGCACAGGGCGTGCCGGCGCCCGTAGACGAATTCCATCCGCTGGCACGGCACCAAATTGGTGGGGCGGGCCCACTCCCCCTCCATCACCCTCTGCTGGCAGCGGCACGGCTGGTACCGCAAGGCGCCCCAGTCGTCGGCCGCCAGGGCGTCAGGGAGCCCATAGGCGGCGGCCACGGCAAACTCCTGGTCATCGGTCTTCAGAAATATCCAGCCAGTTGGGGCGCCTGTAACTTCACACACGAAAGGCAATAGGGATTTCAACAACTTATCGAGGCTTACGGCCTCGGCATCATTGCCCACTTGCATGTCCCCCGACCGGGTGGAACCGGCAGCGCCCGATGCCCCCCGCCGGTTCTCCTGCCAATTTTTATGTGACTTGTTGAAAGTTTTTACCTAATGAAAGCGGCGGTGTTTCGATGGACTTTTTGTCTTATATGGTTTATACGGTGCGGATTCCATAATTTCCTTCAAAAACCGGGGGCGAAAAAACTAAAGAACCCCGCAATTCCTTGCGGGGCGCTGCTCTGCGGCTGAGCTGGCGGTCGGAATCGAACCGACGACCTACTCCTTACAAGGGAGTCGCTCTACCGATTGAGCTACGCCAGCGTGAGGGATGGATTGGGCCGCCCGGGCCGCCGGGCGGCCGCTTCCAAGCACCAGTATCCTAACACAGGAGCCGCAACGCCTGCAATTACGCCGTCACACGGATCCGGTAATCCGCTCCCACTGGCTGTTGCGGTTTTCCAAGTAGCGCTCCAGCTTGCGCTTGACCCGCTGCAGGGCGTTGTCGATGGACTTGACGTGCCGCTCCAACTCGTCGGCGATCTCCTGATAGGATTTGCCGTCCAGATAGGCCATGAGCACCTTCCACTCGAGGTCGCTCAAGATTTCGCCCATCTTCTGCTCGATGTCCCCGAACTCTTCCCGGCTGATGATGAGTTCCTCGGGGTCGGTGATGCGGGTGCCGGAAATTACATCCAGCAGGGTGCGGTCGGAGTCCTCTTCGTAGATGGGCTTGTTCAGGGAAACATAGGAATTGAGGGGAATGTGCTTTTGCCGCGTCGCCGTCTTGATGGCGGTGATGATTTGCCGCTGGATGCACAGTTCGGCGAAGGCCCGGAAAGACGACAGCTTGTCGCTGCGGAAATCCCTGATGGCCTTGTACAGGCCGATCATGCCTTCCTGGATGATGTCTTCCCGGTCGGCGCCGATGAGGAAATAAGAGCGGGCCTTGGCCCGGACGAAATTTTTGTACTTGCCGATGAGATACTCCAGCGCATCGGAATTGCCGCTGCGGGCGATTTCGACTATTTCTTCATCCACTTTGTTTTCGAAGTCCACCTGTTGCGCATACCAGGACTCATGCTGTGAATTTACATCCACCCAGCATCGCCTCCGTAGGGACAACCCCGGAAACCGCTTGCCGGACAAATCCAGTCCTGGATGATCCGGCCGCTGCCGCCAATCCTAGGCATATCCCTAAAGAAACTAACAGTCAAAAATTAAGGAATGGCTGGCGGAAAAAAATGATTTTAAGCAGTTTCCTGACGATTTGGTTGCCCTATTATACTCTTGCCCCCAAAGGAGGGTCAAGAAAAGGAGAAACCAAAAACCCGATGGAATACTTTATTTTTCCCTTTTACCATTTAACAGCCGCTGCCGCACTATTTCATACAGTATAAGCCCGCCGGCCACGCCGGCGTTCAACGACGTCACCCGGCCCTGCATGGGGATGCGCAGGCCCATGTCGCAGTGCTTGCGCACCAGGGGCGGGATGCCCTTGCCTTCGCCCCCCACCACCACGGCGATGGGGCCCAGCAGGTCGGCGGTGTAGAGGGACTCCTCCCCCTCGGGATCGGCGGCCACCACCCACAGCCCGTGCTCCTTCAGCTGGACGATGGCCTGGCTCAAATTGGCGACCACAGCCACGGGCATGTGGAGGGCCGCTCCCGCCGATGCCTTGATGACGGTGGGGGTGACCAGGGCGGACCGGTGGCGGGGGATGACCACCCCGTGGACGCCCGCTCCTTCCGCCGTCCGGATCAAGGAGCCCAGGTTGCGGGGATCCAGGATGCCCGCCGCCAGCAGGATGAAGGGATCTGCGGGCGCCGCCTGGGCCTGGGCGATGATGTCCGCCAGGTCCCGGTAGCGAAAGCCGGCGTAGGCCGCCACCACCCCTTGGTGCCGCCGGCCGCCCGTCAGCCGGTCCAACTGGCGCCGGTCCACGGTGAAGACGGGCACCTGGGCCTCCCGGGCGGCCTCCATGATTTCGGCCATGGCCGGCCCCCTGGCGCCCCGGGCGATGCGCACCCAGGTCAGGGGAACGCCGGCCCGGAGGGCTTCCCGGACCGCCTGGCGGCCTTCTATGTACTCTTCGACAGAGTCCGGCGGCATCAGCGCCGTTCCCAGCGCACCCGGGCGCCGGAGGCCGTATCTTCCACGATGATGCCCAGTTCCGCCAGCCCGTCCCGGATGCGGTCGGCCAGAGCCCAGTCCCGCTGCTCCCGGGCATCCTGGCGGATGTCCAGCAACAGGTCCAGCAACTGCTGGGCGACGCCGTCCCGGTCGCCGACGGCCGCCGGGTCCTCCAAGCCCAGGATGCCCAGCAGGCGGCCCTTGGTCATCAGGAAGTCCAGGGCCCCCCTGAGGGCCGCCGCCACCTGGGGGCCCGGCTTACCCTGGCCCAGCAGGCTGTTGACTTCCCGCACCACCTGGAACAGCACGCCGATGGCCTGGGGCGTATTGAAGTCGTCGGCCATGGCCTGGTCGAAGGGCCCGTCCTCATGGGTCAGGTCCGCCAGCCGCTGCAGGGTCTCGCGCACCTCCGCCGGCAGCTCCTTTTGGCCCGCCGCCCCCGGGGCCGGGGCCGACGCCAACACCTCCCGCAGATTGCCGACGGCGTTGTGCAGCCGCTGCCAGGCCCGCCGGGCTTCTTCCAGCCGCTCCAGGCTGTACTCCCTGGGGCTGCGGTAGTGGTGGGAGAGGATGAAAAAGCGCAGCACCATGGGCCCGAAGCGCTCCAGCATGTCCTTGGCCCGGTGGAAATTGCCCAGGGACTTGGACATCTTCTCGTCGCCCATGGTCAGCAGACCCGTGTGGAGCCAATGGCGGACGAAGGGCCCCTTCCCTTGGTGGGCCTCGGCCTGGGCGATCTCGTTTTCATGGTGGGGGAAGATGAGGTCGATGCCGCCCCCATGGATGTCGATGGGATAGCCCAGGTGCTTCACGGACATGACGGAGCATTCGATATGCCAGCCGGGACGGCCCGGTCCCCACGGGCTGGGCCAGGAAGGCTCCCCCGGCTTGGCCGACTTCCACAAGGCGAAATCGGCCGGGTTCCGTTTCCGGGGGTCGGGCTCGATGCGGGCGCCCGCCAGGAGTTCTTCCACGTTGCGCCCGGAAAGCTGCCCGTACTCGGGAAACCTGGCCACGTCGAAGTAGACGTCGCCGTTGACCACATAGGCGGCGCCTTTGTCCACCAAGTCGGCGATGGTGTTCACGATGTCCTCCATGTGCTCGCTGACCCGGGGATACACATCCACCGTATCGATGCCCATGGCATCCATGACTTCCAGGTATTCCTGGATGTAGCGCTCGGCCACGGCCTCGGGGGTTGTCCCCAGTTCGTTGGCCTTGCGGATGATCTTGTCTTCCACGTCGGTGAAGTTGTGGGCCCACTTGACCCGGCAGCCCCGGGACTCCAGGAAGCGCTTGACCACATCCCCCACCACCGGCGGGATTAAATGGCCCACGTGGGTGCTGTCGTACACCGTGGGCCCGCAGGTGTACATGGTGATGAGGCCGTCTTCCCGGGGTTCGATGGGCTCCTTCTCGCCCGACAAGGTGTCGTAAATCAATATCTCCAAGGCAGTCACCTTTCAGCCGGGGCCCAGAACCGTCAGGAGGAGTGGGAGCCGGCGGCCACCGTGGGGCCGCGGGACAACTCTTCCTCCAGGCGCTGCGCCCGTTCTTGCCACTGCTCCGCTTGCTCCTTCAGGCGGGCCACCTCGCCGGTGAGCCGCTCGATTTGATCCCGCATGCCCACCAGTGCTTCGTACACGGGATCGGGCAGGTCGCCGTGGTTCAGGTCGGGGCCGCCCACCCGCTTGCCGTCCCTGACCACGATGCGGCCGGGCACGCCGACCACGGTGCAGTTGGGCGGCACGTCCTTTACCACCACCGCCCCGGCGCCGATCTTGGAATTGGCGCCCACGGTGATGGAGCCCAGCACCCGGGCGCCCACGCCGATGATGACGTTGTCTTGGATGGTGGGGTGCCGCTTGCCCCGCTCCTTGCCCGTTCCTCCCAAAGTGACCCCCTGGTAGAGGGTCACGTTGTCGCCCACCTCGGCCGTCTCGCCGATGACCACGCCCATGCCGTGGTCGATAAAGAAGCCCTTGCCGATGCGGGCGCCGGGGTGGATCTCGATGCCCGTCAAAAACCGGGTAATGTGGCTGACCAGCCGGGCCAGGGTGAAGAACTTCCGGTTGTACAGCCAGTGGGCGATGCGATGGCCCCAGATGGCGTGGAGGCCGGGATAGGTCAAAAGGACTTCGATTACACTACGGGCCGCGGGGTCACGTTCGAAGATTACCTTGATGTCTTCGCGCAGCGTTCGGAACATGGCGCAACCCTCCTAAAATAAAAATCCGCCTCATTCAGAGACGGAATAATCCGCGGTCCCACTCTGATTGGCCCCGTTAGGACAGGGCCCCCTCAGCGACCCGGGTGCGGTGCCGGGTCGGGCCGGTAACGGCGGCCACCGGATCGGCCTACTGCCCGCCAATGATGGTGGGGTTCGGGGATCGGCTCACGGGTGCAATTCGCGGCGGCAGCCATCTGCAGACCGCTTCCAGCCAGCGGCGGTCTTTCTCTGTCAGCGGCCATCCACCCTACTGGTCCCGCTCATGGCCTTTGCAACCACGGCCGCAACGGCCGATAAGTTATCCTTCATTTTAAGGCGACGATGGTCCCCCGTCAACGGACCCGGCTGGAAAGCCCATCAGCCCGTGGAGACGATCTCCACCAGGACGGTGCCCACCCCTTTGGACTTGAGGCCCACCGCGCTGGCGGCGGCCCTGGACAAGTCCAATTCCCGGCCGGACGTCCAGGGCCCCCGGTCGTTTACCCGCACGATTACCTGGCTGCCCGTTTCCGGGTTGGTGACCCGGAGCATGGTGCCGAAGGGCAAGGTGCGGTGGGCGGCCGTCAAGGAGCCGGCATCAAAGGGCTCCCCGCTGGCGGTGCGGCGGCCTTGGAACTTGGTGCCGTACCACGAAGCCACCATGGGCACCGGCTCCGTCAGGGCTATGACCGGCGGCTCGGGGATTAGATCCTCGGACAGGACGTCCAGGCCCAGGGCGTCCCGCAGCTGATTGGCCCAGATCCAGGCCAGCACCGCCGGGGAGGTGCCGTTGGCGGCGGCCGATGTCTCCGACGCCGTCACCAGCAGCAGGTGATCCGCCTTTACCACGGCTTGTCCATCCAAGAAATCGGCCTCGATGCTGTCCACCAGGTGGGAGTTGGACGTCAGCAAGGTCCTCAGCCGCTGGGCCACGGTGGCGCAGCGCATTTCCGTGTCCAGGCCGCCCAGGGGCTCCCGCAGGCGGAACACCACCTGGTCGCCCACCAGGACGGAAACCAGGCTCGAGCCGTCCTCGGGCTCATGCAGGCAGCGGATGCCCTCGGCCAGGTCCCAAAGGCGATTGGTATCGTTCAGGCCGTTCTCCATGTAGTCCTGGGCGGCGGCGGATGCGGCCGGCCCCAGGAGCAGGGCCAAAATCACCAGGGCTGCCGCCCACCTCTTGCCGTGCTTATTCTTGCCGTCATTACTTCGGTCTCCGGAATCCAGCGCAGACCCCATAACAAAAATCACCCCTGAACAAATTACGGCTGCAGCCGTATGAATCACGCTGGAGCGTACCCGGACCGCCACCATGGCGGTTTGCTCCAGTATGCTTCACCAGGGTTCTCGTTATGTGGCTGTCACAATGCTGCAGACGGCGTAGGCAGCAATTCCTTCACCCCTACCCACGAATCCCAAGCCTTCGCCGGTAGTGGCTTTGATGCTGACCGCCGTAGTAGGTAGGCCTATTGCAGCGGCTATGTTGGCGCCCATGGCGGGAATATAGGGCGCCAGGCGGGGGGCTTCGGCTGCAACCACGGCATCGATGTTGATGACCCTGGCTGCCTTCTCCTCCAACAGTCCAGCCACGTGCCGCAGCAGTTCCATGCTGTCGGCGCCCTCGTAGCGAGGGTCGGTGTCGGGGAAGTGGCGGCCGATGTCACCCATAGCCACGGCTCCCAGCATAGCGTCCATTACGGCATGGGTCAAGACGTCGGCATCGGAATGGCCTGCCAGGCCCCGGGCGCCGGGGACGGCAACCCCGCCCAAAATCAAGGGCCGGGCCGGGTCATCGCTGAAGCGGTGCACGTCGTAGCCCATCCCCACACGGCAGATGGCAGGCGGGGGGAAGGAGTCCGGGGACCGCAGCCGGGACAGGTCTTCCGGCGTGGTGACCTTCAAGTTGCCGGGATCGCCGGGCACGGTGTGGACGGGAATGCCCAGCCGCTCCACCAAGGCGGCGTCGTCGGTTCCTTCGAAGCCGTCGGCGGCGGCCCGGGCGTGGGCCTGCAGAGCCAATTCGGTTCGGAACACCTGGGGTGTCTGCACGAGCCGAACAGCCTCCCGGGGCAGTGTTTCCACCACCAGGCCCGAATCTCCTACTTTTTTCACCGTATCGGCAGGGGGCAAAACGGGAATGGCGGCGCCGTGCTCATAGGCAGCCCCGGTGAGACGTTCCAGGAGGGCGGCGGTCACCTGGGGCCTGGCGCCGTCATGGATGGCGACAAAATGGGGGTCGGTCCCCAGGGCCGTCAGACCGGCCCTGACCGACTGCCGGCGGGTGCTGCCGCCGGGCACCACCCGGATGCGGCCCAAGGCGCCGGCCGGCGCCACCGCCGGCAGGATGACCCGGCTGATGGTCTCCATCTCGGCGGGGGCAGCGGCGATGACCGTTTCCGTCACCGGGAGGGACAGATCCCGGGCGGCGCCGGCCAGGGACGACAAGGTCCAGGCCAGCAAAGGCCGGCCGCCCACTTCCACCAGCATCTTGTTCTTGCCGGCCCCCAGGCGGGTCCCCTGCCCGGCGGCCGGAACTACAAAGGCCCATGTCATTTTCATCTTCAACAGTCCTACCGGCACGAAAAAGCCGCCGGCGCCGACCGCCGGCGGCGGCGGGCAAAGGGTCGGGACTCCCCGGCCCTGCCGCGCCTATGCCTTTGCGTGGCTCATGGTGCTGGGCTCCAGGCTCTCCCGCTGGCGGGCAAAGATCATGCGCCCGGCAGCCGTCTGGATGACGCTGGTGACGATGACCTTCAAGGCGCTGCCCACATACTGGCGACCGCCTTCGACCACCACCATGGTGCCGTCGTCCAAGTAGCCGATGCCCTGGCCCGCCTCCTTGCCGTTGCGGATGATCTGCAACTCCAATTCCTCACCGGGCAGGACCACGGGCTTCAAGGCATTGCCCAGCTCGTTCAGGTTCAAAGTCTCCACGCCGTGGAGACGGGCTACTTTGTTCAGGTTGTAGTCGGTGGTGAACACCGCGGCCCCCAGGCGGCGGGCCATCTCCACCAGTCGCCGGTCCACCTCCATGTCGGCGCTGGCGGGATCCTCCATGATCTTCACGGGCACCCGCTCGTGGGCCTGGAGCCGCTCCAGCACTTCCAGGCCCCGCCGGCCCCGGTTGCGCCGCAGGGGGTCCGACGAGTCGGCGATGTGGCGCAGTTCGTCCAGCACGAAGTCGGGTACCACCAGAACGCCTTCCAGGAAGCCCGTCTCGCAGACGTCGGCGATGCGGCCGTCGATGATGGCGCTGGTGTCCAGCAGCTTGATGCTGCCGGCGGGCTGCTCCGGCGCCTTGGCCTCCTTGTCGCCCCGGGCCGGGCGCAGGCCCTGCACCAGGGCCAGCAGGTCCTCCCGCTTCTTGACGGCCACGGTCCAGCCCAAGTAGCCGAACAGCAGGGCCGCCAGGAGGGGCAGCAAGGTGCCCACGATGGGTATGCCCACCAGAGAGCCGCGAATAAGATTGGCAATGACCAAGCCCAGAATCAAGCCGACGGAGCCGAAGAGCACGTCGTGCACCGGCGCCCGGCTCAGCCGGCCTTCAATCCAGGAGGCGAATTGGCTGGTCCGGAAAATCAGGGTGGGAGCCAGCAGGTACAAGAACGCCCCGGCCGCCAGGGGCGCGGCGATTAGAACCGCCAGAGGGATCCACGAATCGGGGAAAACGGCGCTGAGGAGCCCAAGGCTGTAATAGGCGGCCACAAGACCCAATAGAAATCCGCCCAAGGCAAAGAGCCTTTGCAATGTACCCATCGCCACGGGCTATTCCTCCCTTGCCCCAGCCATCCCCGGCAACTCGCATCTCGGTGGACGTCTATACATTATACCCCGGGGAACCCCAGACCAAGGAGAACAAAAGGCGCCCCGGGGCGATGCGGGGCTGCCGAGACGGGAAAGGGCACCGTCCTCCTCAAGACTTCTTCAGAGTCTGCTGCAGTGCCTGGTCAAGAATTTGGACGGCTTCTTCCTCTTTCAGGTTCCGCGACAACACCAGTTCGCTCACCAGAATTTGGCGGGCGTTGTCCAGCATCTTCCGCTCCCCGGTGGACAGGCCTTTCTCCTGATCCCGCAGGGCCAGGTTGCGGACTACTTCGGCCACTTCAAAGATGTCGCCGGTCTTCAGCTTCTCTGTATTGGCCCGGTAACGCCGGTTCCAGTTGGAGGACATGCTGGTGGGGGCTGAAGCCAGCACCTCCATCACTTTGTCCATTTCCTTGTCGTCCACTACCGGGCGCAGGCCTACCTGCTCGGCGCCGTCGGTGGGAATCATAACGGTCATGTCACCGATGGGCAGGCGCATGATGTAGTAAGTTTGACGCTCTCCCAGAACTTCCCGATCTTCGATGGATTGAATCACGCCGGCCCCGTGCATCGGGTAGACTACCCTGTCACCGACTTTAAACATAAGAACCCCCTCACCGAATTCCTACATGACCTAGAATAACATAGGGCCAAGCCTCGGTCAATGAAACGCGAATTATAACATGGTGTTTTCGGGAGTGTCAATAAGACGGGCCGGAGTCCTGCCCGCGGCGCCGCAGGCCCGGGGCAGCCTCACGTTGACATTTACGGAAATCCGTCGTTATAATTGCGGTAATCATCGGGCTCCCGCTCCTAAGGGTGCTTCAATGCCGAAAAGGGGTGGCGGTTTGAAGAATGGCAATTTGAGAGACGACGGGGTGGATCTGCTGGATTTCCAGAGCGCCGTCAGCCACTGTTTGATCAGGCATCGCAGCGTCCTCGATATCGTCAGCAAGTTGCAGGAAGCGGGCGCCCGCCTCAACCGGAGCGTGTTGAAGGCGGCCACCACGTGTGGCTGCGTGTCCATCGTGGCCCGGAAGCCCCAGATCCCGCCCGACATCACCTTGGAAGAACTGCGCCAATTTATGCCCACCCATATCGAGGGGCAGTTGTGCGAGACGTGCCGCGAGACCATCGGAGACGAGATGGGCTCCCTGCTCTTCTTCCTGGCGGCCCTGTGCAGCTCCGCCAACCTGAACATCCACGACATCATGAGCAAGGAGCAGCGCAAGCTCCATGCCCTAGGCGTTTTCCTCGGCTCCTGAGTCAGCGCCCCATGAGGGCGGCCTCCATAGCCTCCCGCACCGTGGCTACGGCCACCACCCGGCCCTGCCCGGCAGCACCGGTGTTTCCTTCGCCTGCCCCACGGGGCACTATGCACCGGGCAAAGCCCAGGCGGGCAGCTTCCCTCACGCGGTCATCCATCCGGGGCACGGCCCGCACCTCCCCGGCCAGGCCCACCTCTCCCAGCACCGCCGTGCCGGGGTGGACGGGGCGCTCGGTCAAGGCCGAAGCCAGGGCCAGGAGGATGCCCAAATCCGCCGCCGGCTCGTCCAGGCGCAGGCCGCCCGACACCTTGACATACACGTCCTGCCCGCCCATGTTCAGCCCCGCCCTGCGCTCCAGGACGGCCAGGAGCAGGTCCACCCGGCTGGCCGGCAGTCCCGCCACCGTGCGCCGGGGATGGGGATAAGGGCTGGGGGCCACCAGGGCCTGCACCTCCACCAGGATGGGCCGGCTGCCTTCCAGCCCGGCCACCACTACAGAGCCGCTGGCCCCCTCGGGCCTGCCCCGCAGGAAGGCCCCCGAAGGGTCGGGCACCTCCTCCAGGCCGGCGGCGCCCATCTCGAACACCCCCAGTTCCCGGGTGGTGCCGTAGCGGTTTTTTACGCTGCGCAGCAGCCGGTAGGGATGATGGGGATCCCCCTCCAGGTAAAGGACCACATCGGTGGCATGCTCCAGGGTGCGGGGGCCGGCGATGCCCCCTTCCTTGGTGACGTGGCCCACCAGGATAATAACGGTGCCCGTGGCCTTGGCCAGCCGCAGGAGACGGGCCGCGCATTCCCTTACCTGGGCCACGCTGCCGGGAGCCGAGGAAAGGTCGGGGTCAAAGACCGTTTGGATGGAGTCGATGACGGCGGCGCCCCCCGCCGCCTGGGCGGCGATGTGGCCTTCGATGACGCTGACGTCGCCGGCGGTCAGGAGCATGAGCCGGTCCAAGGCACCGGCGTCGCCGGCGATGCGCTGGGCCCGCCGGCCGATCTGGGCGGCCGATTCCTCGCCGCTCACGTAAAGCACGGGGCGGCCCGCCGCTGCCAGCCGGGCGGCCACCTGCAGCAGCAAGGTAGATTTGCCGATGCCCGGGTCCCCGCCCAGCAAGACGAGGGAGCCGGGCACGAAGCCGCCGCCCAAGACCCGGTTGATCTCGCCGTAGCCCGCATCCCAGCGGAGGCCGTCCTCGTCCTCCACGGCGGCCAAAACAGAAACGGGGGTGGGGGCGTCACCCGTGAGCCACCCTTGATGACGCCCGCCGTACCCCCGTCCGGCGGCATCGACGCCGCCGGCTTCCACTTCTTCCACCATGGTGTTCCACTGGCCGCAGGCCGGGCACCGGCCGTACCAGCGCCGGGATTGGTGACCGCACTCCTGGCAGACATGGACCCGACGGGTTTTGGTCATGCCTTCCTCCCGCCTTTCCCAGGTCCGTTATTCGGCGGCCCCTACGGGCTGGCGCGCCTCCTTCTTCTTGAACACCAGCTCGTCGTCTTCTACGGTGACCAGGATGACGTCGCCCTCCTGGAACCGCTGCTGCAGCATGTGCTCCGACAGCGGGTCCTCGATCATGCGGGTGATGGCCCTGCGCAGGGGTCGGGCGCCGAAGGTGGGATCGGTGCCCTCGGCGATGATCTTCTTGCGGGCCGCCTCGTCCACTTCGATGGTCAGTTCGAAGTCGGACAGGCGCTCGCTGACCCGCTTCAGCATCAGCTGCACGATTTCTTGCAGGTGCTCCTCGTTCAGCTGGTGGAACACGATCAGTTCATCGATCCGGTTCAGGAACTCGGGACGGAAGGTGCGCTTCACCTCGTCCATGATCTTGTCTTTCATGGCCACGTAGTCGGCTTCGTCATCCCGCTCGGGCCTGAAGCCCATGGCGCCGTCCCGCCGCAGCAGCTGGGCCCCCACGTTGGAGGTCATGATGATGACCGTGTTGCGGAAGTCCACGGTGCGGCCCTTGGCTTCCGTCAAGCGGCCCTCCTCCAGGATCTGCAGCAGCACGTTGAACACTTCGGGGTGGGCCTTCTCGATTTCGTCGAAGACCACCACGCTGTAGGGCCGGCGCCGCACCTGCTCCGTCAGCTGGCCGCCTTCCTCGTAGCCCACGTATCCGGGGGGCGAGCCCACCAGGCGGGAGACGGTGTGCCGCTCCATGTACTCCGACATGTCCAGCACGATCATGGCATCCTCGTCGCCGAACAGGGCTTCCGCCAGGGCCTTGGACAGCTCCGTCTTGCCGACTCCCGTGGGGCCCAGGAAGATGAAGGAGCCGATGGGCCGCCGGGGATCCTTCAAGCCGGCCCTGGCCCGGCGAATGGCCCGGGACACGGCCCGGACGGCCTCATCCTGGCCGACGATGCGCTCGTGGAGAATCTCCTCCAGCTTGAGCAGCCGCTCCGACTCTTCCTCGGCCAGCTTCAGCACCGGGATGCCCGTCCAGGAGGAGACGATGTAAGCGATGTCGTCGGCCCGGACGGTGATCTTGTCGGCCGCCTGGTTCTGCTGCCACTCCTGCTTCTGCCGCTCCAACTCCAAGGCGATGCGCTGCTCCTGGTCCCGGAGGTTGGCGGCCTTCTCGAACTCCTGGCTCTGGACCGCCGCCTCCTTTTCCTTGCGGATCTCCTCCAGGCGGTTTTCAATCTCCTTGATTTCCGGCGGCATGACGTAGGCCTGCAGCCGGGCCCGGGAGGCCGCCTCGTCAATCAGGTCGATGGCCTTGTCGGGCAGGAACCGGTCGGAGATGTAGCGGTCCGCCAGGCGGACGGCCGCCACCAGAGCCTCGTCGGTGATCTCCACCCGGTGATGGGCTTCGTACCGGTCCCGCAGGCCCTTCAGGATTTCGATGGCCTCCTCCACCTTGGGCTCCTCCACCATGATGGGCTGGAAGCGGCGCTCCAAGGCGGCGTCCTTTTCCACGTGCTTGCGGTACTCGTCCAAAGTGGTGGCGCCGATGGCCTGGAGTTCACCCCGGGCCAGGGCGGGCTTCAGGATGCTGGCGGCGTCGATGGCCCCCTCCGCGGCGCCGGCGCCGATG
>DATGRI010000017.1 GCA_035303785.1 Sphingobacteriaceae bacterium | reverse complement strand
TGGGTGGTGGCCACCACCCGGGCCCCGATCCGGAGGAAATGGCGCAGGATGGCCACCGCCAGGGCGGACCCCTCGTCGGGATCGGTGCCGGCGCCGATTTCGTCCAGCAGGACCAGGGACCGGTCGTCGGCCTGCCGGACGAAGGCCACCACGTTGCTCATGTGGGCCGAGAAAGTGCTCAAGCTTTGCTGGATGCTCTGCTCGTCGCCGATGTCGGCGAAAACCTGCCGGAAAACCCCCACCCGGCTTTCGCCCTCGGTGGGCAGGTACATGCCCGCCTGGGCCATCATCACCAGGAGGCCGGTGGTTTTCAGGGTCACCGTCTTGCCGCCCGTGTTGGGGCCGGTGATGACCAGCAGGTCGAAGTCCTCCCCCAGCCGGATGTCGATGGGCACCGCCCCGGGTCCCAGCAGGGGGTGGCGGGCCCCCACCAGATTCAACTGGGGACGGTCCAGGATGACGGGCGGCCGGGCGTCCATGGCGGCCGCCAGCTTTGCCCGGGCGAAGACGGCATCCAGCCGGGCCAGGGCCGCCAGGCCTGCGGCCAGGGGGCCGGCCTCCGCCGCCACCTGCCGGGACAGGTGGGCCAGCACCCGCTGGACCTCCCGCTCCTCGGCGGCCGTGGTCTCCCGGAGCCGGTTGTTCAACTCCACCACTGCCGTGGGCTCCACGAAGACGGTGGCGCCGCTGGCCGACTGGCCGTGGACGATGCCCGGCACCTTGCCCCGGTGCTCGGCCTTGACGGGCAGCACGAAGCGGCCCTCCCGCAGGGTGACCAAACGCTCCTGCAGGTACCGGGCCGTCTCGCCCCGCAAAAAGCCCGCCAGGCGCTCCCGGATTCGCTCCTGGAGCATCCGGCCCCGGCGCCGCAACTCGTAAAGCTGGGGGCTGGCATCGTCCCGCAGGTTGCCGTCCTTATCCAGGGCCCGGTGCAAGGCCGTCACCAGGGCGGGCAGGCGGGGCAGGCCCGCGGCCATTTCCGCCAGGACGGCCTCGGGCTGTTGGGTCAGGGTTTCCCGCACCTGGGCCATGACGGCGGCGGTGTCGGCCACGGCGATGAGGGCAGGGCCGTCGGCCGTCCCGCCCCGCTCCACCCGCCGGAGGGTGGGCCCGATGTCCCGGGCTCCCCTGAGGGGCCAGGCTCCCCCCGAGGCCAGGAAGCGGTAGGCCCCGTCGGTCTCGGCCTGGAGCCGCCGTACTTCCTGGACGGCGGCTGCCGGCCGCAGCTGCAGGGCCAGGGCCCGGCCCGGCGGGAAGGCCGCCTGGTCCGCCAGCATGGACAATATTTCGGGGAATTCCAGACGTCTTAAGGTTGCCTCATCCAATGGCGCTGCTCCTTAGGGGACGCCGCGCCGCCGGGGATCACCAGCGTTCCTGCTTGGGCAGGGCCAGCCAGTCCGCCAGGGCCCGGGGCGCCATGGTGTTGATGATGTCGCCGGCCTCCAGCCACGCCCGGCGGGCCGTCAGCAGGCCGTAGGACAGCATGTCCAGGCCGTCGCCGCTGTGGGCGTCGGTGTTGACCGACAGCAGAATGCCCATCTCCTTGGCCCGCCGGGCCCAGGGGGCCGGCAGGTCCAGGCGGTGGGGCGAGGCGTTGATCTCCAGCACCGTCCGGGTTTCCGCCGCCGCCGCCAGCAGTTCCTCCATGTCCACCTGGTAGGGATCCCGCTGCCCCAGGAGCCGCCCCGTGGGGTGACCGATGATGTCCACGTGGGGGTTGGCCATGGCCCGGGCAATGCGGGCCGTCATGGTGGCGGTGTCCTGCTGGAAATGGCTGTGGACCGAGGCGATGACGATGTCCAGGCCCGCCAGCACATCGTCGGGCAGGTCCAAGGACCCGTCGGCCAGGATGTCCACCTCGATGCCGTGGAGGAGCAGCAATTGGGGGAACCGCTCCCGCACCGCCCGGATTTCTGCGGCCTGCTGGGCCAGGCGCCGGGGGTCCAGGCCCCGGGCCACCGTCAAGGACGGGCTGTGATCGGTGATGGCCAGGTAGCCGTAGCCCCGGGCCAGGGCGGCCTCGACCATGGCTTCGATGCTTTGCCGGCCGTCGCTCCACAGGCTGTGGGCATGGAGGTCGCCCCGGTAGTCGTCGCGGGTTACCAGCCGGGGCAGGGTGCCGGCGGCGGCCGCCGCCACCTCCCCCTCCCCTTCCCGCACTTCCGGGGGGACGGGAGGCAGGCCCAGATGCCGGTACAGGCTTTCCTCCTCGGGCCAGGTCAACGGTTTTTCGCCACCCTCATCGCGGAAGAGCCCGTCCCTCTCCAGACGCAGGCCCTGCTCCCGGGCCAGGTCCGCCAACTCCTCCCGGTGGGCCCGGGCGCCGGTGGCATAGTGGAGCACCGCCGGGAAACGGCCGGGGTCGCACCGGTGGAGGTGCAGGGGAATCTTCACCATGGGGCCGGGCTGGAAGACGCCCCGGAGCAGTTGGCCGCCTGGGGCCTGCCCGTCGTCGGGTTCCGCCAGGCTGATCCCGGGCACGGCGGCGGCCAGCTGCCCCGGCTCCACCGTGGCGCCGGCGGCCACCACCAAATCGATGTTGCCCACCAGGGCCCGGCCCCGGCGGATGCTGCCCGCCGGCACCACCCTTTCCACCCCCGGAACCTGGGCCAACTGATGGGCCAGCTCCTGGGCCCAAGGCAGGGCCGTGCCCAGGGGCACCCGGGCGGTGCGCACCCGGTAGGCGGCCACCTCCTGCCGGAGCCGCTCCTCGGTGCGGGCGCCGATGCCGGGCAGCCCCGCCACCCGGCCGGCGGCCAGGGCCGCCTCCAGGCCGTCCACATCGGTTATGCCCAAATGCTTGAACAACAGGTGGGCGGTGCGGGGCCCCAAGCCCGGGATGCGCAGCAGTTCCAGCACACCCAGGGGAACTTGGGCCTGCAGTTCATCCAGCATGGGCGATGTGCCCGTGGCGATGATTTCCTTGATGCGGGCCGCCAGGGTGGGGCCGATGCCCGGCAGTTCCTGCAGGCGGCCTTGGGCGGCCACCTGGGCGATGGGCTCCGCCAGCCGGGCCACGGTCCGGGCGCCCCGGCGGTAGGCGGCAGCCCGGTTGGCAGGCTGGCCGGCGATTTCCATCAGGTCGGCCAGCATGTTGAGCAGTTGGGCTATATAGGCGTTGTCAATCGGGCTGCCGCTCACGGAGTTGCTGCTCCAATTCCCGGATGCGTTCCTGGAGGGACGCCGTCAATTGCTCGTGCTGCGCCTGCAGCCGCGTCAGCTCGTCGGCCAGATTCAAAGCCGTCAAGATGGCCAGGCGGTAGATGCTCACGTTGGGGTAGCGCCGGCGCAATTCCTGCATGCGGATGTCCACCCGGTCGGCCACCCGCTGCACTTCCTCGGCGCTGGCATGGTGGGACCGGATGGCATAGGTGTCGCCCAGGATGCGCACCTCCACCCGGATGCCTTGGTCGGACCGGTCGCCTGCCACGGTCATCGGTCCCGCGCCCCCTCTCCCTTCTACCGCAGGGCGGCTCCCAGCTGTTGGACCAACGCCTCCCGCACGCCTTCGTGGACCTGATCCACCTCGGCGTCGGTCAAGGTCCGCTCCCGGGAGCGATAGGTCAAGGCAAAAGCCAGGCTGCGGCAGCCGTCGGGCACCTGGCTGCCCCGGTACTCATCGAATACACTTACGTGCTCCAGCAGGCTGCCCCCTGCCGCCGTGATGACCTCCTGGATGCGGGCTACGGGCAGGTCCTCGGGCACCACCACCGATACGTCCCGCTGCACCGCTGGGAAGCGGGGCAGGGGCTGGAAGCGGACCGATTCCTGCCGGGCCGCCAGGAGGACGTCCAGATCCACCTCGGCCACGAAGATGTCCTCGGGCAGGTCCCACTGGGCGGCGATGTCGGGGTGCAGCTTGCCCAGCCACCCGGCAGGGGCGCCGGCGCAGGCCAACTGGGCCGCCTGGCCCGGCTGCAGAAAGGGCAGGTCCGTCCCTGCGAAGTCCAGGGGCGTGGCCAGGCGCCGGGCCACATGCTCCAGGACGCCTTTCACCGCGAAAAAGTCCACGGCAGGACCTGAGCCTTGCCAGTGATCCCGGTGGGGCACCCCCCGGGCCAGCAGGCCCAGGTAGGCCTTCTCCAACGGCAGTTCTCCGGCGGATGGGCCGGGCAAGTATACCGTGCCTACTTCAAACAAGGTCAAATCTTCGTTTTGATGGCGCAGGTTGTAGGCGGCCGTGTCCAGGAGCCCGCCCAGCAAGGTGGTGCGCAGCCGGGCCTGGTCTTCGGACATGGGGTTGGCGATGGCCAGGGCCCGGTGCTGGGGATGGTCATGGGGCAGCCGCAGCCGGCCGGCCAGGTCGGCCCGGGCGAAGCTCCAGGTGACTACCTCATGATAGCCGGCGGCCGCCATCAGGCGCCGCACCGTCAACAGTCCTTGCTGGCGGGGCGACCGGGCTCCCCCGGCCATGGCGCTCAAGGGCAGCAGGGCGGGGATGCGGTCGTAGCCCAGGAGCCGGCCCACTTCCTCGGCCAGGTCCGCCTCGCCCGTCACATCGGCCCGATAGCTGGGCACCGTCACCCGGTATCGTTCTTCCCCGGCGCCGGCTTCCGGATCGGGCTCCACCTGGAAGCCCAGGCGCTCCAGGTGGCCCGTGATGACGTCATCGGCCAAATCGGGGGCATCGTCCCGGCCGGCGGCCCGTTCCGGCACCAGCAGGCTGCGCACCCGCCGGGGCCGCATGGTGATGACCCGCCGGGGCGGCGGCGCGCCCACGTCGATGGATTCCGGAATCAGGCTGCCGCCCGCCAGCTGGGCGATCATGACGGCGGCCCGCAGGGATGCGGCGTCAACGGCCTCGGGGTCCACCCCTTTGTCGAAGCGGGCCGAAGCTTCGGTGCGCAGGCCCAGACGCCGGGAGGCGCGGAAGACGGTGCTCCGCTCGAAGATGGCCGCCTCCAGCAGGATGGCGGTGGTGTCGGGGCCCACCTCGCTCAAGGCGCCGCCCATGACGCCCGCCAGGGCCTGGGGCCGTTGGGCGTCGGCGATGACCAGGTCGCCGGTGGTGAGGTTGCGCTCCACCCCGTCCAGGGTGACCACCGACTCACCCTCCCGGGCGTTGCGCACGACGATATGGCGGCCGGCCAGCTTGGCCAGATCGAAGGCGTGGAGGGGCTGGCCCGTTTCCAGCATGACGTAGTTGGTCACGTCCACCACGTTGTTGATGGGGCGCATGCCGCACAGTTGGAGCCGCTGCTGGATCAGCAGGGGCGACGGGCCCAGCCGGATGCCGGTGACGCCCCGGGCGATGTACCGGGAGCAAAGGTCCGGCTCCTCCACCGTCACCCGGGCCCACGGCTCGGCCCGGCCGCCGGCCCCGCCTGCTTCCTCCCCGCCCTGGACCGCAGCCGCCGCCTGGGCGGCCCCCAGGGGCAGGCCGGCCCGGGGGTCGGGCAGGCGCAGGGGGATTTCCAGCAGGGCGGCCACTTCCCGGGCCACGCCCACGATGCTCTGGCAGTGGACGGCATAATTGGGGGTCAAGGAAAGCTCCAAAACTTCTTCATCCAGGCCCAGCACCGGCAGGGCGTCCATGCCCGGCCGCAGGCCGTCGCCGTCGGGAAGGATCAGCAGCCCTTCGGCCAGCCGCTCCTCGTCGGTCCGGGCGGCGCTGGGCAGGCCCAGTTCCCAGGTGGCGCACAGCATGCCCTCGCTGTCGATGCCCCGGATGGACCGGACGGCCAGTTCCTGGCCCCCGGGCAGGCGGGAGCCCGGCGGGGCGGCCACCACCCACGCCTGGGGCCGGGGATTGGCGGCCCCCGTGACCACCGTCAGCACCCGGTGGCCCACATCCACCCGGCAGACCAGCAGGTTGTCGGCGCCGGGGTGGGGCTCCACCGATTGGATGCGGCCGATGACCAGCCCCCGGGCTTCCCCCTGGGGCCGGATCACCTGCTCCACCTCCAGGCCCAGGTTGGTAAGCCGGTCGGCCAGTTCCCGGCCGTCCAAGTCAACAGCCACAAATTCCTTCAACCAAGAGAGAGGTACCCGCACGGTGGACCTCCTTACTCAGTCCAGTTGCCGCAAAAAGCGCAGGTCGTTTTGAAACAGCAGCCGCATGTCGTTGATGGCGAACTTGATCATGGTGATGCGCTCCAAGCCCATGCCGAAGGCGAAGCCCGACACCTCCTCGGGGTCGTAGCCGCCGTTGCGCAGGACTTGGGGGTGCACCATGCCGCAGCCCAGCAGTTCCAGCCAGCCTGAATGGCCGCACACCCGGCATCCTTCCCCCCGGCACAGGGGGCAGGAGGCGTCCACCTCGGCGCTGGGCTCGGTGAAGGGGAAGTAGCTGGGCCGCAGGCGGATCTTGGTCTGGGGCCCGAAGAGCCGCTGGAGGAAGGTGAGCAGCGTGCCCTTCAAGTCGGCCAGGGAAATGTCCCGGTCCACCAGCAGCCCTTCCACCTGGTGGAACATGGGCGAATGGGTGGCGTCGTCATCCCGCCGGAAAACCCGCCCCGGGGCGATGATGCGGATGGGCAGGCGGGGCGCCTGCTCCTGCATATGGCGGATCTGCACCGGCGATGTATGGGTGCGGAGCAGGATCCGGGGCGTGATGAAAAAGGAGTCCTGCATGTCCTTGGCGGGATGGTCGGGCGGGTAGTTCAAGGCTTCAAAATTGTAGTACTCGTATTCAACCTCGGGCCCGTGGGCGATGTGATAGCCCATGGAAAGGAAAATGTCTTCGATCTCTTCTAAAACGATCCACAGGGGATGGCGGTGCCCGTAGGCGACGGGCCGGCCCGGCATGGTCACGTCCACGGCTTCGGCCTGCCAGCGCTGCCGCCGCTCCTCCTCCTGGAGGGCCGCCGCCCTCTGGGCCAGAGCCTCTTCCACTTCGGCCCGGGCCTTGTTGGCCGCATCGCCGGCCCGGGGCCGGTCCTCGGCCGGCAGCCTGCCCAGGCCCCTTAGGATGGTGCCCAGGACGCCCCGGCGCCCCAAGTAGTGCAGGCGAATGTCTTCCAGGTCCCGGGTGCCGCCGGCTTCAGCCACCCGCCGGAGGGCTTCATCCCGGGCCTGTTCCACTTGTTCGATGATGGCCTGGATGGATTGCTTGTCCTCGTCCATCAAGGAGCCCCCTGCCTTTCCCCGGGCGCCTCATCCGGTGGATCTCCGGCGCCCCGACGGGCCAGTTCGTACAGGGCGATGGCCGCCGCGGCGGCGGCGTTCAAAGATTCCGCCCCTGGCCGCAAGGGTATCGTAACCCGCTCATCGAGACAATCACCAACCGCCGGGGATATGCCGGCCCCCTCGCTGCCCACCACCAGCACCGGCCCGGGCCCCTCCCACCGGACCCGGGGCAGGGGGGTGCCTCCCCGGGGGGTGAGGCCCATGACCCGGCGCCCCATGGCCCTAACTGCCGCCAGGACCGGCGGCAAGTCATCGCTGATGACCAGGGGCAGGCGCAGCATCATGCCGGCGCCGGCGCGGAGAGCCTTGGGCTGATAGGGATCGGCGGTGCCGGGGCCCAGGAGCCCGCCGCCGGCCCCCAAAGCGTAGGCCGAGCGCAGGGCGGCGCCCACGTTGCCCGGGTCCTGGAGACCGTCCAGGCAGAGGATGGGAGCCTCCGCCGGCATTTCCTCCAGGTCGGGGGCGGGCGGCTCGGCGGCCACGGCCACCACCCCCTGGGGCGTCCGGGTGGTGCCGGCGGCCTCCAGCACCGCCGGGGTCACCTGAAAGACAACGCCGGACCCGGCGGCCGCCGCCACCCGGTCCAGCAGCCGGCGCCCTTCCTCCGTGGCGGCCCACTGGGCGGTGTAAAAAACCGAGTGCCAGGCCAGGCCTGCCGTCAAGGCTTCCTGGACCAGGTGGGGTCCTTCCAGCAGCATCAAGTTTTCCCGCCGGCGCCCCTGGCGCCGGTGCAGGCTCCGGGCCGTCATGACCCGGGGGTTGCGGGCGCTGGTGATGAGGGGGTGACCGGGGTCGCCGGTCACCGGCACAACTCCTCCAGCTTCTCCAGGTCGGCGTTGGTGCCGATGGCCACCAGGGTGTCGCCTTCCGTGATGACCTCGTCGGCGGGCGGCGACACCACCACTTGGTCGCCCCGCCGGATGGCCATGATGGTGACGCCGAAGCGGGCCCGCAGGTCCAGTTCCCGCAGGGTCGAGCCGATCAACTGCCCCTTGGCCGTCAACTCCTCGATGGACACATCGGGGGTGACGGCGATGAGGTCCAGCACGTTGTCGCTGGACAAGGTCTTGGCCAGCCGGATGGCCATGTCCCGCTCGGGGAACACGATGCGGTCGGCGCCCACCCGGCTGAGCACCTTGCCGTGGCGCTCGCTGGAAGCCTTGGCGATGACGGTGGCCACCCCCAGCTCCTTCAAGGTCAAGGTGACCAGCACGCTGTCCTCCAGGTCGTTGCCGATGGCCACGATGACCACAGGGAAGCTGTCGATGGCCAAAGCCCGCAGGGCCTCCTCGTCGGTGGCGTCGGCCTGAACCGCCTGGGTGGCGTAGGGCACCACCGCCTGCACCCGGCCATCGTCCTGATCGATGGCCAGCACCTCGTGACCCAGTTCGGACAAGGTGCGCACGATGTGCTGGCCGAAGCGCCCCAGCCCGATAACGGCTATTTCTCGTGCTTTTGTCAAAGACGCACCCCCTGCCCGTCAACCCACCATAATTTTCGCTTCACTGTAGCGTACACCTATCTTCCGCTGCTGGCGCCGGGCCAAAGCGTAAATCAAGGTCACCGGTCCCAGGCGGCCCACAAACATGGTGACCGCCACCGCCAGCTTGCCCAGGGCCGACAGCTGGGGCGTCAGGCCCAAAGTCAGGCCCGTGGTGCTGGCGGCCGACACCGCTTCAAACAAGGCTTCCAAGAAACGGGCATCCTCAGAAACCATGAGCAGGAACGAGGTGGCCAGCACCAGGCCCGACAGCAGCAGGACCACCGCCAGGGCCCGCATGACCACTTCCCGGGCTATGCGCCGCTGGAGCAGGTTCACGTCCTCACGGCCGGCGAAAATGGCGGCGGCGGTGGCCAGGAGCACCCCCAGGGTGGTGGTCTTGATGCCCCCCGCCGTCGAGGCCGGGGCGCCCCCGATGAACATGGCCAGCATGGTGACCAGAAGGGAGCCGGAGCGCATGGCCGCCGGGTCCACGGTGAAAAAGCCGGCGGTGCGGCCGGCCACAGCGTGGAACACGGGCGCCAGCACCTTGCTCCGCAAGGACAGGGCGCCCAAGGTGGCGGGGTTGGACCATTCCAAGGCGGTCACCGCCAGCCAGGTAAGGGCCATCACCAGGCCCGTGACCAGCAACACCAGGCGGGTCTGGATGGAAACCATGCGGATGTCGGGGCGCTGGGCCGGGTCCAGATCCCCCGGCAGGGAAGCCAGCCACCGCCCCATATCCCCCAGGACGAGAAAGCCCAGGCTGCCGGCCAGGACCAGGCCGGCCACCACCAGGTTCACCATGGGGTCGCCTGAATACATGGCCAGGCTGCTGCCCGTCAAGTCGAAGCCAGCGTTGTTGAAGGCGGAAATGCTGTGGAAAAAGGCCATGTAGGCCGCCCGGGCCGGAGGCATGTCCGCCAGCCCGCGAAAAAAGAGAAGGATCATGCCCACCGCCTCAATGCCCAG
>DATGRI010000016.1 GCA_035303785.1 Sphingobacteriaceae bacterium | reverse complement strand
CTCTCCCGCCTTGATGTTTGCTATAGCAAACAGCGAGCGGCGGAAGATGCGGCTGCCCTCTTCGTGGGCTGTGGGCCCGTAGCGGACCTCCCCCAGGGCCTCCTCGGCGATGCGCACCGCCTCCACCATGGCCCGGAACTCGTGGGGCTCCAGGGAGAAGGCGCTGTCGGGGCCGCCCAGGTCCCGGGACAAGGTCAGGTGCTTCTCGATGATGCTGGCCCCCAGGGCCACGGCCGTCACGGGCACCGCCAACTCCAAGGTGTGATCCGACAGGCCCGCAGGCACACCGAAGGTCTGGGCCAGATGGGGTATGGTGCGCAGGTGCATCTCCGCAGGCGGCGCCGGGTAGGCGCTGTTGGTCCGCAGCAGGGCGATGTCCCGGGCCCCTGCTTCCCTGGCGGCGTTGACGGCCTCTTCTATCTCTCCCAGGGTGGCCATCCCCGTGGACATGATCAACGGCTTGCCCGTCTGGGCCACCAGGCGGATGAGGGGCAGGTCCACCAGCTCGAAGGAAGCGATCTTGTAGGCCGGGACTTCCATGGCTTCCAGGAACTCCACCGCCGTGGGGTCGAAGGGGGTGGAGAACAAGGTGATGCCCAGTTCTTCGGCCACCGCCTTCAACTCCGGCTGCCATTCCCAAGGAGTGTAGGCATCCCGGTACAGGTCGTACAGGGTGCGGCCGTCCCACAACGTCCCGCCGGAAATCCTGAAATACTCCTTCTGGGACGCCATGGTGATGGTGTCGGGGGTGTAGGTCTGCAGTTTGACGGCATCGGCCCCGGCTTCCTGGGCGGCTTTGATCAATTCCACCGCCCGGTCGAAGGATTGGGTGTGGTTGGCCGAAAGCTCGGCGATGATGTATGTCCGGTGACCCGGGCCGATTTCTCTCCCGGCGATTCGCATCAGCCATCTCCCCCAGACTGCTCTTCTTCCAACTCCAGCCGGATGTAGACGCGCCGGCCCTGATCTTCAAAATAGGCCCCTTTGTAGGGCGGAAAGGTTCTGGCCCGCAGCAGGTTGATGAGATCCCTGGCCCGGTATTCCTTGTCCAGGTCGATGCGGTCCAATTCCCCCAGTTGGGCAACCCGGTGAAAGGTGCCCCTGTCGCGGGGCTGGGGCTGCCGCCGGACCCTGCCGGCCTTGATGTGGGGCCAGGCTTCCTGGAGCAATTCCAGGCCGGCCCGTTCCAGCTTTCGGTACAAGGAGCCGCCGGTGTCCGACGGCGCCACAGGCACCTCCCGCTGGGCCACGATGTCGCCCGTGTCGATGCCCGCATCCACATAATGGAGGGTCACACCGGCCGGCGTCTCCTCCACGATGCTCCATACGTTGGGATGGGCGCCCCTGTTGTAAGGCAGGTATGACGGGTGCAGGTTCAGGACCTCCAAGGGAAACAGGGACAGCACTTCCGGCTTCAGTATGTAGCCGAAGTACACCGACAGGCCGATGTCGGGCCGCAGTCCGGCCAGGGAGCGCACTGTTTCTTCCCGGTCCAGCCGGCTGCCGTCCAGGACGGCTATGCCGGGCCGGCGCCGGGCCTCGGCCAGGATTTCCCCGCGGCAACGGGCCGAGCCTTCGGGATGAACCACCAGGCCCACCACTTCTTCCCCCTGGGCCAGGAGCCACTTGAAGGCCTGCCAGCCGGCCCAGTTGTTGCAGAACAGGACGATGCGCATGGTATCACTGCCCGTTCCCGGCGGACATGGCGTCGATAATCCGGTCGCAGCCGCCGCCGTCAACCAGTTGGGCGCCGGCCGCCGCCATTCGTCGCCGCATCACCGGGGAGCGGATCAACTGCTCCACCACCTGCAAAATATCTTCCTCATCCAAACGGGCCGGGTCGCCCAGGTTGACGGCCATGCCGGTCCGGGCGCAGGCGTCTACGATTCCCGCCTGATTGCCGGCCGTGGTCACCAGCAGTGCGGGCAGGCCCATGAAGGCCAGTTCCCACACCGTGCTCCCCCCGGCGCTGATGGCCAGATCGGCCCAGGCCATGAGGTCCGCCATGGACGGGGGGCTGGTGATGATTCTCGTCCCCGTTCCGTTGGCCAAGGCCTGCAGGGCCGCCCGATGGGGATTGGCGGGCCCCACCACTGCCGTAATCTCCAAAGCCAAACGAGACTTTTTCAAAGCCCGGATGACTGTGGCGGTAAAGTTGCCGCTGTCGCCGCCGCCCATGGTGACCAGAACCCGCCGGGCCTCGAGGCCGACGGCCCGCCGCTGGGCTCGCCGGCGGCGGAACTCTTCCCTGAGAAGCACATAGTCGGGGCCCAGGAGCAGCCGGGTGCCGTTGTTTACGGGATACCGGCACAAAGGGGCGTGGAGGTTCTGGTTGACGATGATGTGGCCATGGTAGCTGGGCAGGTGGGCCATGTCGTCCATGACCAGCACCTTGAAGCCCCGGCTTTGCAGCCAGGCCTGGTAGTCCGGCCCGAAATGGTAGCCGTCCAGCACCACCCATCCGGCCTCTTCTTCGGCGGCCTGCCGGGCCGCCAGCCGGGCATCGTCCTCGCTGCCGGGAGCAGCCGGCACCCGGTTGACTGCCACTTGATGGCCCTCAAGAACCCGGACCAAGGCGTCGGGGATGTCCGCCGCCAGGAAGACCACCCGCCCGCCCCTGCGGCGATAGGCCTGGGCCAGGGCCAGCATGCGCATGACGTGGCCCGTTCCCATCCGGGCGTTGCCGTCGGCCCGGATGACCAGGGGCGGCCGATTGATGCCCGTCATGGCTGCACCAGCGCCTTTTGCCGCACGTGGGCGTTGATGGCCGCCAGTTCCGGCCGCTTCGCCAGCAAGGGGAGGATCTCATGCCGCCCGAACAGGTCCCCGCCTAGGGCCTCATAGACCGCCCGGACAAAACGCAGATCATCGGCGGTGTCCACGGTCCAGCGGTGATGGCCGTATTCGCCGTCGCAGTCGGTCACCGAAAGCAAGGTGAACAGGTCCGGGTTTTCGTAAAAGTAAGGGGTCACATGCTCCCGCTGGTGGGGCTGCAGTGCTTCCCGCCAGGCCCTGGTAAGGGCGTCCATGCTGAAAACTTCAGTGTCCAGCCCACGAGGGTAGGTCCGTTCTAAAGTGTTGCTGGCAT
>DATGRI010000015.1 GCA_035303785.1 Sphingobacteriaceae bacterium | reverse complement strand
GTCAGGATGCGGTTGGCCTGGTCGGCCTCTTGCACCAGTTCGTTGAGGCTGGTGACGCTCACCACCAAGGGGCGGCCCCCGGCTCCCGTCATGGGCCGGGGCGGCTCCACGGACACCAGGTCCGACAGCCCCCAAGGGTCGTAAATCCACGGCGGCTCGGGGCCGCCGGGGAAGCCGGGATCCTCGCCGCCGGGCTCCTCCTCCTGGCCCTCGCCGGTGGGCCGCAGGTTGAATTTCAGGCGGTAAATGCGGCTGATCTGCACCACGGCCACGTCCACCGCCTCCCGGCTTGAGGCCTTGGCCCAAATCTCGTTCACCCGCAGGCTGGTGGTCAGCCGCTGGGCCGCCGTGACGGGGATGAGGATCCGGTCGTCGATATCGTCGGCCAGGCCGGCGCCCTTGGGCTTCAGCACGCCGATGACGCTGAATCGTTCGCCGCCGATGTAGATGCGCTGGCCCACGGGATTGCGGCCGCCGAACAGCCGGTCCACCAGATTCCAGCCCACCACGGCCACCCGCAGCCGCCGGTCCACGTGGAGATGGCCGAAGAAGCGCCCTGCCGCCAGTTCGTGGTCACGAATATAAGGAAAGGCTTCGGTAACCCCCAGGATGGGCGTGTCCCGCTGGACGGTGCGCCGCCATTTCACCAAGGCCCGGGCCTTGAGGACGGGCATGGCCGCCTCCACCCCGTCCACCCGGTCCACCAGTTCGTAGGCATCCTCGTGGGTGAACAGGGCCCGCCGGTGGTGGGACTCGATGCGGATGACGTTGGTGCCCAGGGCTTCGAATTGCTGCACCACCGCCAGGCGGGCGCCCTCGCCGATGGCCATGAGGCTGACGATGGAGCCCACGCCGATCATGACGCCCACCACCGTGATGACGGAGCGCAGGCGGTTGGCCATGACCCCGTCCAGGGCCATCTGCCAGCCGAAGGCCAGGCGTATGAGCAGGCGCCGCCATTGATTCTCCGTCGGCGGGGCCGCCGTCACTGCTTCCCCTTTTACCGCCACTGGGGCATCCTCCTAGGCCCGCCGGGTCTAGCCGGCGGGACGCTCCATCTCGGGCACCATCGGTCCACCGTCCGACGGGGACGGCAAGCCGGGCAGGGTCTGGCCGGGGTCCAGGGGCTGCCCTTCCAGCCGGTCCAGCAAGGAGCCGACGACCACTTCCTGGCCTTCCTCCAGGCCCGCCACTACTTCGGCCTGGCGGTCGTCCACCAGCCCCAGTTCTACGGGCACCATGACGGGGCGGCCGTCGTCACCCAGGACCTCCACCACCACTTGGCCGTCATGCTCGAAGACCGCCTCGATGGGTATCAATAGGACGTTTTTCTTTTCCCCCACAAAAATTTCCACGTTGGCCGTCATGCCCGGCTTCAGGTCGCTGGTGTCCTCCACCTCGATGAACACGCCGTACTGGGCGATGCCGTCCTCGGCCCGGCCCATCATGTCTACGGTGATGACCTGGCCCACCCAGCTCCGGCCCGGCACGGCCTCCACGGTGATGCGGGCTTCCATGCCCTCCTGGATGTGGATCACGTCCACCTCGTCCACGCGGATATAGAGGTTCATCCTCTTGTTGTCGAAGATGCTGGCCAGATGCCAGCCGGGCTCCACCCGCCAGCCCGGCTCCGCCGAGACGAAGGCTACGGTGCCGGCGATGGGCGAGCGGACTTCCAGGCGGTTTTGAATGTCCTGCTTCTGCTCCAACTCCAATTCCTTCTGCCGCAGTTCGAATTGAAGCTGCTGGACGAATTCGGCGCTGGCCTGGCCGCCCAGGCTGAGGATGGGATCGCCGGCCTGCACCTGGGACCCCGCCTGCACGTAGACCCGGGTCACGGTGCCCTTGGCCGGGGCGTAGATGCGGGTCTCGTCGCCGAAGCGGTCGATGAACTGGGGATCCTTGATGGGGATGCGCTGGTCGCCGTTCAGGACGTATAGATTGGTCTCCATGCCCGGCTGCAGCAGCCCGGGATGGGGGATCTCAATGGTGGCCCGGTAGACATACCGGCCCTGGTCGGCAATGGGATTGGGGTTCAGGTCCGTAATGACGCCGGTGATATAGCCGTCGAACTGGGCCTGGCGGATTTCCACCTGGTTGCCCACGGCCACCTGGGCGAACTCTCCGGGCAGCAGCCGGGCGGTGATGATGAGCTTGCTGTCGTCTACGATGCGGGCTATTTCTTCATTATTTTCCACCGTCAGGCCCGGGGCCACGGGACGGTCGGTCCCGTCCCGGAAGACCGACAGGCCTTCCACCCGGCCGGCGTGGCCGGCCCGGACGATGATTTCACTGGTGGGATCCACATCCAGCACCCGGTCGGGGCTGACCCCCAGGAGGCGGGAGAGATCAGCCCGCAGGCGCTCCACCTCGATCTCCGCCTGGCTCAACTGGAAGCCCAACTGGTCGTTGCGGATGAGGGCCACCAGCTGCCCTTCCTCCACCCGCTGGCCCCGCTCTACGTAAACGGCCTCCACTTCCCCTTCGGCGGCGGCGGTGATGCTGCTCATGAAGCTGGGCTCCAAGTTGCCGAAGCCTTCAACGGCCACCCGGATGTCGCCCCGCACCACCGGCTGGGTGGCGTACACCTGGGCGGAAGTGGAGGTGCTGTCCGGCAGCAGGGCGCGGATGGCCACATAGCCGCCCCCCAGCAGGGCCAGGATGAGGAGCACCGTCACCAGCACCCGTTGCATCATTTGGTCTCAACCTCCCCCTGGGCCCGCAGGGCCGCCAGCACCGTCTCGCCGTGGAGCCGGTCCTCCACCGGGGTGTCGCTGACGATGGCCCCGTCCCGCAAGTACAGCAGGCGCTTGCCGTGGCGGGCGATGTCCGGGTCATGGGTAACTTGGATGATGGTGATGTTCTCGTCGTCGTTCAAACGTTGGAAAAGGGCCATGATCTCTTCTCCCGTCCGGGAATCCAAATTGCCTGTGGGCTCGTCGGCCAAGATGAGCCGGGGCTTGCCCACCAAGGCCCGGGCGATGGCCACCCGCTGCTGCTGGCCCCCCGACAGCTCGTTGGGGCGGTGGTTCATCCGGTCGGCCAGGCCCACCTGGTTCAAGGCTTCTTCCGCCAGCAGGGCCCGCTCCCGGCCGGGCATGCCCCGATAGATCAGGGGAAGCTCCACGTTTTGCCGGGCCGTCAAGTTGGGCAGCAGGTAAAAGGTCTGAAAGACGAAGCCGATGATGGCGTTGCGCAGGTCCGCCAGGGCCCGGTCGCCCAGGTCCCCCACGTTGACGCCGTCCAGCAGGTAGGTGCCCTCGGTGGGCAGGTCCAGGCAGCCGATGATGTTGAGCAGGGTGGACTTGCCGGAGCCCGACGGCCCCATGATGGAAACGAACTCGCCCCGCTGGACGTCCAGATCCACACCCCTCAGGGCATGGACTTGGAACTGGCCCATGGTGTAGATCTTGTGGACGCCCCGCAGGGCGATGAAGGCCCCCATGCTGCCTGTCTCCCCTCCCGGCATACAGACGGCCGGCTTCAACCGGCGGTTCCCTTATCCGGGCAATTTTCCTGCCGCCGCCGCCTGGTTGGCTGCCAGCCAGCCTGCAAAAGTTCCCACATCGAAGCGTGTTCCCGTGACGGCCACGCCGTAGACGGGCTCGCCCGCCTCCACCAGGTGCTGCAGGGCGTCGGTCAACTGGAACTCCCCGCCCCGGCCCGGCGCCTGGGCGGTGATGGCGTCGACGGCGGTGAATATGCTGGGTGTCAACACGTAGCGGCCTACGATGGCCATGGTGGAAGGGGCCGCCTCGGGCGCCGGTTTTTCCACCAGGCCCCGGATGCCGACAACGGACCCCCCCGTATTCCCGGCCGGGCCGGCGGGATCGATGATGCCGTAACGGTCTACCTCGGCGGCCGCTACTTCCCGATAGGCGATGGACGTGCCGCCATAGCGCTCATATGCCGCCACCACCTGGGCGATGCATGGCGGGCTGCCGAAAAACAACTCGTCGGGCAGGAGCAGGGCGAAAGGCTCGTCCCCTATAAAGCCCCGGGCCATGGCTACTGCGTGCGCCAAGCCCAGGGGCTGGGGCTGGCGGATGAAATGGAGGGACGCCATTCGGGCCGGCCGGCGGACTTCCGTCAGCAGGTCGGACCGCCCCTTTTCCTCCAAGTGCTGCTCCAGTTCGGGGGCGGCGTCGAAATGATCGGCAATGACTTCCTTGCCCCGGCTATAGACGATGAGGATGTTCTTCATACCCGCCGCCGCCGCCTCGGCCACCACGTGCTGGATGGCCGGCGCCCGGCCCACGGGCAGCATTTCCTTGGGCACCGCCTTGGTGGCCGGCAGCAGCCGGGTGCCGAACCCGCCGGCCACGATGACGGCCTTGCCTATCCCCCGTGAGGCCAAGGGCCTCCCCCCTCCCGCCTGGTTACAGCCATGTTTCACCACGGCCCAGGCCTACCCTCCTTGACCGGATACCCGTTGAGGGTACAATACTTTTGGGTTTGTCCCCCATTTTCACCCTCGGCCCTTCTCCAGAAAGGGGCGCAGCCGTTGATCCTTACCGCATTGGTGCTCTTGGCCGGCATTTACATGGGCTGGAACTTGGGCGCCAACGACGGCGCCAACTCCATGGGCACCGCGGTGGGCGCCCGGGTGCGGACCGTTCGTGAAGCCGTCATCCTGGTAGCCGTTTTCGGCTTCCTCGGCGCCACCATCTACGGCCGCGGCGTCATCAAGACCATCGGCCGGGGCATAGTTCCCCTGGATGAATTGAGCGGCAACGTGTCCCTGGTGGTGGCCCTGGCCGCCATGTTCGGCGCCAGCCTGTGGCTCCAGATCGCCAGCTACCTGAAGATTCCTGTTTCCACCACCCACTCCACGGTGGGAGCGGTGGCCGGGGCCGGCCTGGCCTACGGCAACGTGACCCTCCAATGGGGGCGCCTGGTGGAGGTGGTGGTGGCCTGGCTCGTCACCCCCCTGGGGGCGGGACTGCTGGCCTATATCCTCTATCAAATCCTGAGGCGCCTCATCTTGCCCCGCTGGCCCTTGGAGGACAGGACCTTCGGCTGGCTCCTCACCGCCAGCGGCATATACATGGCCTTCACCTGGGGCTCCAACGATGTGGCCAATGCAACCGGCGTCATGGTGGGCGCCGGTGTTTTGTCTTCCACCCAGGCAGCCCTGCTGGGGGGTGTGGCCATCGCCGCCGGCGTGGCCATGTGGGGGCCCCGGGTCATGGAAACCGTGGGCTCCGGCATCACCAGCCTGCAGCCCGCCATGGCCTTCATCGCCGAGCTGGCCGCCGCCTTGAACGTCCATATCTACACCGCTTTGGGCATCCCCGTCTCCACCACCCACGCCATCGTGGGCGCCATCGTCGGGGTGGGGCTGGTCCACGGCCGGGCGGCCGTCAACGCCAAGACGGGCAGGGACATCATGATCGCCTGGGGCGCCACCCCCGTGGCGGCGGGCATCGTCACTTTCATCCTTTTCAAGCTGTTTCAGGCAGTTTTCTTGTAGAGTGGTGTAAAGCCACGTCCGTGGTGGGGAGGCTGAGGAATCATGCCCAACATCTTCAAATGGCTGGGGACGCGGCAGCAGCAGGAACTGCTGGGGCTCATCCCCCAGCACATGGACAAAGTCACCCGGGTAGTCAACACCCTGGCCCAGGGCATCGCCGCCTTCATTGCAGGCGACTGGGAGCGGGTGCGGGAGATCCAAGATCAGGTGTCCCAGATCGAACGGGAGGCCGACCGCCTGCGCAAAGACCTGCTGCGGCGGTTGTCGGAAGGGCTGTTCATGCCCACGGACCGGAGCGAACTGGTCCAGCTGGTGGAGCGCATGGACACGGTGGCCGATCATGCCAATGCCGCCGCCCGCCTGCTGGTTTTATTCAACAAGCCGGCCAAGCCTGCTCTGGCGCCCCACCTGCAGCGCATTTCCGACCTGCTGGTGGAGGCGGTGACCCATTTGTCCGACGCCTTGGAAGCCCTGTCGGCGGGCAAGGGGCGGGAAGCCCTCATCAGCTGTGATGCCGTGGAAGCCGCCGAAGAAGAGGTGGACCGGGTCAAGCACACCCTCCTGCGCCATTTGTACGATGCCGACTTGCCGCCCCAGGAGCTGCTCCTGGCCCACGACCTGATCGAGGCCTTGGAGAATACCGCCGACCGGGCCGAAGACTCTGCCGACCTGGTCCGGGTGCTGGCCGTCAAGATCCCGTAAACCGGCGCAGGTGACGGGCGTGGCAATCGTTGATGTGCGGGTCGTTCCCCTGGCCGTGCCCCTGGCCCGCGGCTTCGCCGCCGCCGGGGACCGGGGCCTGGCCGATGCCTCTCCCCATTTGGAACGCCTCCTGGTGGCCGTAGAAGCCGACGACGGCTTGACGGGCTGGGGCGAGGGCGCCCCTTTCCCGTCATGGCCCCGGGGACTGGACCGGCGGGCCATGCAGGCCATTATCGAAGACGAATACCGCCCCCTCCTCCTGGGACGGGACCCCCGCCGGCTGGGAGAATTGATCCCCGCCCTGGAAAAGGCCGCCGACAGCCCCTTCGCCCTGGCGGCGGTGGACATGGCCCTGTGGGACCTGCTGGGCCAGATCCTGCAGATGCCTTTGTACTTGCAGCTGGGGGGCCTGGCCAGGCCGGCCCTCCCCCTCCATTACTCCATCGGGCTCAAGGAGCCGGCGGCCGTGGCCGCGGAGGCCCGGGCCGCCTGGGCCCAAGGCTACACCGATTTTAAATTGAAGGTGGGCGGCCCCGACTTCGCGGCCGAAGAGGCGGCGGTGGCGGCGGTGCGGGAAGCGGTAGGCGACGGCGCCCGCATCCGCGTCGACGTCAACGGGGCCTGGACGGTGTCCCAGGCCATCGACCGTATCAACCGCCTGAACCGCTACCGTCTGGACCTGGTGGAGCAGCCCGTGGCGGCTGAGGACCTGGCCGGCATGGCCGCCGTCCGCCGGTCCGTGGAGGTGCCCATCCTGGCCGACGAAAGCTGCTTCAACGCTGCCGATGTGGTTCGCATCGCCCGCCTGGAAGCCGCCGACGCCGTCAACATCAAACTGGCCAACTGCGGCGGCCTGTGGAACGCCCGCAAGATGGCCTACGTGGCCGAGGCCTTGGGACTGGCCTGCTTCATGGGCGGCATGCTGGAACTGGAGGTGGGCGCCTCCGCCGGCTTCCAGTTCGCCTTGAGCCAGCCGGTGATCACCTACTCCACGGGCATCCTCAACATGTTCACCCGAGAACCCCTGGCGGAGCCGGCCTGGGAAGCCAGGGGCCGCCACGCCTATCCCCGCCCCGGCATCGTGGGCATCGGCGCCCGACTTTATGAGGACAAGGTAAAGGCCTTCACCGTGGCCTAAGCTGCCTGGTTCCCTGGGCCAAAAGGGCCGTAACGGCGCCGTAGACGGCCAGGGCCGCCGTCAAGGCCGCCGCCTGGGGCAGCAGCAGATCCCACAAGGACATGGACGGATCGGCTCCCTGGGCCCAAAGCCCGCCCAGCAGCCAGCGGCCGGCGGCCGCCGCGGGAATTACAGCGGCGCCGGCATGGAGCAGCGGCGTCAGGTCCCGCCAAGGCAGGTCCAAGGCCCGGCGGGCGAAAACCAGGTCCATCGCGCAGGCCACGGCCGCCCCGGCGGTGACGGCTGCCGGCACCCCCAGCACGGAGCCGCCCGTCCCCCCCATCAAGAGGAACAGCGAGCCCAGGCGCACCCCGCCGGATGCCAGATCCGCCGCCAATGGGGCGGCGGCCCGCCCCAGACCCCGCAGGATGGTGGTGGCCACCGCATCGATGTAGAAGAAAAAAGGAACTCCCGCCAGGAGGATGGCCAGGCGCCCGGCGTAGGGGTAGCCCGTCTCCCCGGCGGCCAGATTGCCGAAGAGCAGGCGCACGGCGAAATCACCGCCCAGGTACAAGGCCACCGAGGTGACGGCGCCGCCGTGGCCCGCCCAGATCAAAGCCAGCCGGCCCCGGTGCTGGGTCACCGCCGGCGGCACCCGGGTGTCGGCCATGGCCGGGAGCAGCACCGCCGTCATGGCGAAAATGAAGACGGTGGGCAGGTAGATGAGGGGGGTGGTCATGCCCCCCAACTCACCGTAAAAGGCCAGGGCCTGGGCTGAGGTCAAGCCCGACGAGGCCAGCAGGGCGGGAATGGCCGTGGCCTCCACCAACCGGGCCAGGGACCCCACGGACCGCTGCAGGGCCACCGGCACCGCCACCTGGACCACCGTTCCCATGCCCGTGTCCCCCGCCGTCACGCCCGGCGCCTCATCGGCCTGCCGGGGAAGGACCCACATGCCGGCCAGCAGGCCCCGGTACCGCCGGAGCAGCACCAGCAGGCTGACCATCTCCCCCAGCAGCAAATTCGCTGTGACCAATTGAAGGCGCAGGGCCAGGGGCCAGTGCCTGTGGAGCAGCAGGGCCAGGGCGGCAGCCAGCACGGCGCAGCGCGCCCCCTGCTCGGCGGCATGGCTGGCCACCATGGGCCCCACCCGGCGCAGGCCTACGAACAGGCCGCGAAAGATGGACGAGACCACCGCCAGGACCATAATGGGAATGAACAGGACGAAGGGGATGTGCTCCCGGACGGTGCGCCAGGCGTCGCTCCCCAGGCGGGGCACCACGGCCACCGTGGCCGCCGCCGTCCCGGCAGCCAGCAGGGCAGCCCCTAGGGACAGGATGATGAGGAGGCGCCTGGCCTTGGGGGAGCCGGGATCGTCCAGGCGGGCCGCCACCCGCCCGATGCCGGGGGGCAGGCCGGCGATGAAGGGAGCCACCACGGCCCCGTAGCCGGCCATGGCCAGCTGCAGGATGCCCAGGCCCTGGGCGCCCAGAAAGCGGGACAGCAGCACCCGGTAGGCCATCCCCAGGCCCCGGTTGGCCAAATTGCCGGCGGCCAGGGAAAA